>JAGTQN010000007.1:0-18301 GCA_018396395.1 Candidatus Bathyarchaeota archaeon
AAGCCTAAGGAATAGCGTCTTTCTGGAGCTAGCGTACCGCATAGCCCGAGAAACGAGCTTGGATCCAAGGTTCCGCGGTCCTAGAAAGCGAAGGAAGCGAGGGCAAGGATGGGCGCCTTCGTGCTTACCTACCTTTTTGGAGAGGATGAAACGATTGACCAGCACTACGGAGGAGGAGGCCGAAATCAAGGAAGATAGCTCCCGTAGGCCCATCGATCTTAAGGTATGGGAGCTACTCCTCAGTGCTCTTGAAGAGAGGAGTGTGGATAGAGCCATTGAGTTGTTTTTAGCCGCCAGGCTACTCAAAATCGTTAGTGAGGAGCAGTCTTCTTACTGAATGCTTCCAGGTAGTTCGCATACTTAATATAGTGCTGGTCTGCTTGGCTTCTGAGAAACATATAGTGAATTCCTCCTACAGTCCTCGTTTTGCGGCCATTTATGAAGTCAGCAACCGTCTCAGGTATTCCGGATACGAGCATCTTATTGTAAACAAACTTCCTGCGTACTTAGGCTTGATTAGATCTCTATGCGTCCTCAGGAAGCTTAGCACGGCGCTCTTCGTCAGCCTAACGCCCCTTTCCCTCTCCTCAAGGTCCCTGATCATATCTGCCGTTTCCCTTCTCATATAGGCATAGAATGCATACTTAGTTCCCCTTTCTATACCTAGCAGGTACCTATAGAATCCTCTGGCGCCCCAGTTTCGCCATAAGCAACTTCCTGAGGCCTCCCTGGCTCGAAGCTATTCAGCATATACAGGGCGTGCTCCAGCCTCATACCGCCATCCAAGATTATCAGGTATAGAATCCCGTATTTAGGCGGATATCCTGCGAGCCTTCTGAAGGTTTCGACCACATCCTCTTCCGTGGGCTCTCGATAGTCTATGGAAGTTCTAACCCTAGGTATGGACTTCTGGAGCCCCTCGATGAAAGGTTCAGGATAGCCCTCGACGATTTGATAGAACTTGAGGAGGTTTCTTAGGACCCTGTCAAGATGATGCCTTCCCCTCTTGCATCCTTCAAAAAGCCCGACTACATCCTCAGGCTTCGATATCTCGCGAACATATTTATCCAGATACAAAGTGCATTCTTTTATGTACTCTAGGCCCTTATTTGTTGGCTTCCATGAATTTAATGAACCTTTCCTTAACATCCCTGTCCCATCTCACGGAGCCCTCAGCCATGGCATTCGCCAGGGGTGCGTTAGCAAGGATCTTCTTAGCAAGCTTGTAGGCCCTGATAATTTTATCTATGGCTTGATAGCAATTTCTAAATAGATAGATTTTATATAGTCGTTTCTGATGTCCTTTCTAGGACACGCCCGATATGTGGCTGAAAAGGCTTAAAGCCGAATGGGCACGGCATGATATGAAACTCCCAATGTGCCGTCCTTTACCGTTGGCGGCGAAAGCCCTCGTGAGAGGGAAGGGATGAACATCTATGAATCCCACAATGGTCATCTGTACTGCCATCTCTGCTTTGGAGGGCGATAGGGATACCGATGGACATAAACCTATAACCTTCTCTCCCTACCTTCGTCTTTGCACCTTATGAAACTCCAGGCCCTTTGGGACAGTCCTGGGACAGTCCCAGGAAAAAAGCCTGAAAAACAGCCTCTTTTTCGATTTTAGAGTGCTCCGGGTGGATTTGAACGAATAATGGTATAAATCGCTCATCTATAAAAAGCTTATTTTCCTATTTTTTCCAAAGTTGGTACTATGAAGAAGATAGAAGTTTATGGATTAAAGATATGCGAGGACATTAATTCTGAAACCGACCTCCCAAAGTTAATAGTCAAGGAAGCTGAAAGGCAGGCATATGGAATAAAGGAAAATGACGTGATTGTCATAACATCAAAAATAGTTTCTAAAGCTGAGGGCAGATTTTATAGGCTCTCAGATGTACATCCTTCAAGGAAATCTTATATTTTATCCAAGATTTTTAAGAGGGATGCAAGAGAAATAGAGTTAATTTTGCATAATAGTGATGGTATAGAATTTATAATACCGATTGAGAAGTTAGCCCGAAAGTATGGTAAGTTGTTTAGAAGTTATGTCTCTAATGAAGAAGTTGCAAGAAGTTTGCTTAGGAAAGATCCTTATATCTTCATGACTAGTGTAGGCGGAATGCTATTAACAGATGCAGGACTTGATTTTTCAAACTCCCCTTCAGGCAATTGCACTTTACCTCCAAAGGATCCTGATGAATCAGCGAGGAAAATAAGATACAGCATAAGAGAGTTGACAGGTAAAGATGTTGCTGTTTTCATTACAGATACTGAATGGAAGCTTGACAAGTTTGGCACAGTTGACATAGCCATAGGATCTTCAGGCATAGATCCGATTTCAAGAAAATTTGGTGCAAAAGATTTGTATGGAAAACCAAAGTTTGGAGGAGTTGATAATTTAACAGACTTACTTTCCGCATCAGCTAATCTACTTTTTTGTCAAACAGATGAATCAATACCAATAGCAATTTTAAGAGGCTTTGAGTATGAAAGAAGGGAAAAAGGGATAAAGGATGTAACTTATTTAAGGAAAGTGCCTAGAAGAGTTCTTAGGATGCTAATATTGGAAAACATCAAGTTTAGACTCCTTTGTATTTTATTTAACTTAAAGCCTTTGCGAAGAGAAGGAGAATGAAATAAATTTTCTTTAAAAGTAATTTTACAAATGTTTGCATTTTCCTTTAAGCTCTTCAAATTGTTTTTCTTCTTATTTTAGCCGCTTTCTTACATTCTTTTTATCTTTGAAAAATCAACAGATTGGACAGAACTTGCTGTAATGCCCTTTCCATTCCCATCGGCTTTTTGCTTTCTCAACCATAATTATCATTTATTAGATTGATTGTGATTAATGACATAAAGTTGCTAGAGCTACATCAAAAAGAGCGCTGCATTTTAATAATTCAAGTTTTAGAGCTTTAGATATCCATCAGGAATTATAGAAGTCGCCAGCATTACCATGTTTATGTCATGGTGTTTCCTCCAACTTTCGCACCCTTTATTTTTAAGCCAAAATTTCTGAATTTTATTGGCAAGTGGAACGTATTGAAATAAATCTTCAATTAACGATTTTGAGTGTTTATCAAAGAGATTTTGCCTTTGACCCATCAACATTTTCAACCTTTCAACGGCCCTTAAGCCAATTGATAAACCAAATTCTCTGAAAGCAAGCCTATAGCTCGCTGGAAGTTCCAGTTGATCTTCTAAAACATAGGCTTCCAAGCTTTCCTCCGAGCATTTCAATAAGTTATTAACAAGTTGAGAGTTGAAGTATTTGTTTGGAATTAGCTGAGATGCTTTATAAGCGTTGCAAAGAAGTTCACCAATTCCAAGCGGGTCAGAGGTGTTCAACTCCATCCCTTCACACATGCTAATTAATTCATTTATCTCGTGATCAAGGTTTATACTGGAATCTTTTGAAGCGTTTAATTGAAGGTCAACGTAGGCTATGAGACCATCCAATGGGTCATGCTGACCCATAGCATGAACGAGCGGGTAGGAAAGGTCTATGCTCATCTTCCAGTACATTCGCTTTTTTCCAGAAGATATGGAATAGACAAAAGCTGAATGCGCAGTCTTTGCAAGCTCTACCGCCCAAATGTTGTAAACGGGATTGCCTGTTGTCCTGCTTACTCTATTCAAAGCGTGCATCCACTTTGTGAGATAATGATAGTACTGTCCATCCCTCTCCCATTCTAACACTTCATCAAAGGGTTCGTTAGGTTTTCTTTCGTTCAGTTTTTTACCTATCCTTAGTCCGCCTTTTGTGGGATGCCTCTCACCCTCCTCCTCGCTTAGTCCGCTAATCCAACCCTTCCTTCCATCATCTTCCCGATGCCGGCCGAGCGTATGATGAACTTGGTTAACCAGATCTAAAGCCAGATTCATATATCTATTCGCACCGGTCAGACGGTAAAGCTCGATGAAGTTGCAAATGGCAAAGGCATCAGTCCACAAATAGCGACGTTTAGGCTTACTCGATGAAAGACCAGTCTGAAAAGCAAAATCTTCCATCATTTCTTCAGCTAATTGAAAAGACTCTCGCATCCTTTTCCTCCCAATCTCTATTTTATGAACTAGAAGGTCATTGATGAAAGCCTTATAAAGCATGGGGAGCCCCTCCTCAGCCTACAATTCCTGGATGAAGGATGAATATTGTGGTGCTCCGGGCGGGATTTGAACCCGCGACCTCTGGCTCGAAAGGCCAGAATACTTCTCCGGCGTTTTTAGCGAAACCGGGCTATACTCGACGAAGGCCAGGCTCCTTCTGGACTTCTCTACCGGAGCCTCCAGAGCGTTTCATAAATTATAAGCTCTTCTTTATTTACTTTTCACTTTCGTTTAAGACCAAGGCCCTTACTCATAGTGCTCATTTTTCCATAAGAAGTATATTTCGCTCTTAATCATGGGATTTTTGGTGTCCATCAGATCCATGGAGGGGCTTCCCATCGCCAACAAACTTCCTGATTAAGAGCGTTATTTTATATCATTACTTCCTTGGAGTCTCTGGGATTCTTCTATCGATTGCCTGAAGTTCTGGAAACCTTTCTTGGATTCTCTGTTCAGCTATGGCAGAAGCCTCTTCAAGGATTCGATTGGCCTCCGTGGAGGCTATCACCTCGGAACCTGGTGCGATGCTTTCCCCTATTTCGAGAACCATGCTATTCAGATCCTCATCAACGCTATCAAGTTCCCTTGAAACCTCGGGGATTATTCCCGAAAGTTGCTTGCTCAGACTTCCTACGACTTCCCTTAAGGGCTTTACCATAATCGTAATGTCTCCATAATCCAATATTGTTTCAAGCCTAAGGGTCACTTGTTCCAAGGCGTAATGGGCCCTCATGATTGCCTTAGAAACCTTCCTAAGCTCGGCGCACTCATTGGCGTATAAAGCTGCCCTCTGGTTATCCCCCAAAGCCCTTGATTGGGAGCACTTTTGGAAGAGTTCCTTATCCCTAGCCTCCATCTGAGCAATCCTTTCCGCAAGCCTCGTTTCCTGAACCTTCAGCTTGTAGAGGACATCACTGACTTTTCTTCGCAGAGGCTTCCTGTTGAAGATATGCCCTCCCTTATCCCAATGCTTGATGGCCAAACTTCTCCCACAGGCCTTCAAAGGAGTTCAATTGCTTAAGGCTAATGAAAAAATAGATGTTAAAAACTTCCTAGAAGCCAGGGCAAATGCATAGATTTTGTTAAAAAAAGTGATGCTCCGAAAAATTGGATGTTATTCTCGACAATACTTGCGTATTAAAGCTATCCTTTGAATTCTCCCTCTTTTTTATATGGAATTTCTCCTCCCTCTCCTCCTTCCTACTTCTTTCTTCTTCGCCACTGCCTCTACGTCTCCCTTCGCCTTCCGCCCCTTATAAAAATCCTAAGATCCCTTTTATCTTTTATAGGTATCTCCTCAGGAACTCTAGGTAATAGCAGTAGTTCCCATACGATACGTCGGGAGGGACCTCATGGTCAAGGCTTGGTATATAGCCCCCCTCCCTCTTCAGGTAGGGAAGCTTCGATCCTATCTCCCTTTCTATGGCATCCTTTCCAAGGGCTAAAGCCCTTTTATCTATATTCCCTATAAGGACTAGACTTTTCCCATACGATTTTCTAAGGGCTACGGCATCCATACCAGCCTGAACCTCCAGGGGATAAAGTCCTTTCACTCCAGCCTCAAGGAATACGGGAACGAGGGGAAGGATGTTTCCATCGCTATCCGTAAGGATCGTATCGATGCCGTAATGCCTCAAGAATTCCGTTAGCCTCATGTAGCCTGGCAGGAGGAATTCGCGGAAAAGCCTTGGAGAAATATGGGGGCCCTTTCTATATGCCATATCCTCCCAGATCGTTACACAGTCTATGCTGGATTTCAGAGCCTCTACAGCTGGCTTAAGGGTTTCTATGAGAAAATCTGCCCAGAAGGTTTCCATTTCTTGAACGAGCTCCTGATCTCGGTAAAAAGCCTTCAGCCATGGGATTAATCCCATGAGCTGCCTTCCAAAACCAAAGAAGCCAGGAACCCTTATCCTCGTAGGGAAAACCGTCGTAGCGTAGAATTCGAGGGCCTCATCGGACCATTCGAGGGGATACCTTCTCGGATCATCGGCTTTGAAGCGTTCTTGGACCTTCCTCCAATCCTTCAGGTCCTTAACAGGCCATTCTATGAACTGGGGCATACCGAATTGTCGATCCTTGAAAACCCTTTTTTTGACGCCACCAGCGTCCACAAGGACAGTGAACTTCTCGTTTTCTTCTATGATCCGAGGACCGAACCTTGGGATGGGACCAAAGTCGATGGGTATCTCCTCCATCCTGTCTAGGATACTGAAGATCTTAGGTTGATAGCCTCCGAAGAGGCGATAGCAACCCACCGAAAGAAGCTCGCCCCGTATGAAGAGCTCCTCCCTTCCTATAGCCTCCTCAATTTCCATACCTTCCTTAAGCCATCGTAGGACAGTTTCGTCAGGAATGGCAACCCATTCATAGACTGGAAGGCGATCTGGCTCCTTGAAATGTGCCACAGCCCTGAAGCGTTCCCTAGGCGTCATGGCTCTAATATGCCTCCGGATACCATTTAAATGCCTTTCCAAATTTACTTTATCTTTATATTCTGTAGCATCTCTTGGATTCCCTTTAACCTTTAATAGGAAGGCCTGGAAAGGACAAGTGCCATGGCAATGAAGTCCCAACCGGAATGCATTCCATGCATGGTCGCCGTTCGAACTAGGGAAATCCTCTCTTCTTCCCTAAGCCCAGAGGCCAAGGTCTCTGCTCAGATTCGCATATTGGATCGATACCTAGAGCTCCTCCGCCAAGATGCCCCGAACGTCACCATAGCTACGGAACTCTTCAGAGAGGTCAAGCGCCTTATAGGTCAGGAAAATCCTTACAAGACCGTCAAGGACCTCATGAATCGGATAGCCCTCCAGCTTCTTCCAAGCTTCGAAGCGAAGGTTTATGGTTTTAAAGATGAAATCGAGCGTTTTAGGGCCGCCTGTGCAGCCTCGATAGCGGGCAATATCTTCGATGTCGGCGTTTTGGGCCATCCTTATGTTAAAGAACCTTCTACCGGATCCATAAGCATCGAGCTTCCAGTCCTAGCCATCGATAAGACGGCTGAAATCCGGAAAAGGCTTTTAGAAAGCCCGAGGGTCCTATACCTCTGTGACAACGCCGGAGAGATTGCCTTCGATAAGATCCTTGTAAAGGAGATCCAAAACCTTGGCGCTCGGGTAACGGTTGTAGTCAAGGGGGGATACTACCAAAACGATGCGACTATGGAGGATGCCCTAGCCGTAGGCATGGATAAGGTTGCGGATCATCTAATCACGACGGGAACCGATGCCTCAGGTCTCAATCTTGAGGAAGTTTCTGAAGAATTTAGGCAAAGGCTGGAGGAGTCCAGATTCATCGTACTAAAAGGAATGGCATATTACGAATCCCATGGAGAGTTTAAGGCAAAAACCGGAAAGCCCCTTGCAACCCTCTTGGCGGCAAAGTGTGATCCCATGGCAAGGTTTTTGAAGGTTCGTAAGGGCGATGCAGTGGCTCTCCTAGTCTAATATTCCTATCCTGAGCGATCTAAGTTCGATCTCGAATCGACTCGATACGAAGGGATGATTGCTATCTGGATAGAGCTCATCCAATATGGTCGCCTCGAAAGAATACATGGGAGCTTTGCCATAAGCCATCCCATCGTCTAGGATCATCTTATGGGCTTTCCGAAGCTAGGAATGCCAGATATGGAGGAAGGGAAGGGAAGAGAAGATATATGGCTTTCTTAATCATTCTTTACTAGGGATCGAGTTTGAAGGTTTGCATTCCCACCGATGAGGTAAACCAAGACCCCTTTAAGGCATTAGAGCTTATTGAAAGCCTCGGTGTTAGGCATATAGAGCTCAGGGGAATCTATGGCAAGAGGCTTCCTGATGGGGAACCTGCCCAAATAAGGAAATTCATCGATGAATTTAGAACAACGAACTTTGATGTAGCGGCCCTTTCCCCCGGAGTCTTTAAGGTACCGCATACCGATGGGCAGGCGGTGAAGTGGCACTTAGAGAAACGGCTTCCCGAATCCCTCGACTTGGCAAGGGAGTTGGATACATCGACCATTATAATCTTCGGACTAGTCGGCGATCCGGCAGAGCCTTGGGACAGGAAGCGCCTTGTCAATCTTCTACGTTCCGCCTCGAAAAGAGCAGAGGATTCGGGTTGCATCTTGGCTCTGGAGAATGAACCAATCTGTCTCATAGACACTGCAGCTTCGGCCGCCTCCATCATTGCTGAAGTGGATATGGAATCCCTGAGGGCTAATTGGGACCCATCCAATGCAAAGCTAAGGGGTGAAGAAGCCGTTCCTAAGGGATTTGAGGCTCTACGCCCTTACATAGTCCATGTGCATTTGAAGGATTATCTCCCAGGGCTTAAGCATAAGCCTCCAGCCAGAGGTGAAGAAGCCCTCAGCATCGAGGCCGACAGATCTGATAGATACGTGCCCATAGGCGAAGGCATCGTGGGCATCCGTGAAGTACTCCGATGCCTTTCTGAGATGGGCTATGAAAGATTCATTTCCTTGGAGACGCATATAGCCGATAAAGAATGGGGAGCTCGAGCCTCTGTCGCCGCTGCTAGGAAACTCATGGAAGAGCTTAAGATACCTTTCGAGTAACCCCATGGCGGTAAAGGCTATGAGAGCCTTAGAATTTGAATGCCTAAAATTACCTTCATGATGAAAGAAATGATGGATTTATTAAGCTTTTAGCCTTTCCTTTCCCATTCTATAATCTAAGGAAAACCCTCAAAAAATTTTCGCAGGCCTTCCCTATCCCTTTCGTGAGAGGCCAAAGAATCAAAGACGGGCTTACCATAAACACCATCATATCCGGGTATAATCCTAATCTTCCCCTCCCTTAATTTAAGGATGGCATCCACAATCCTTTTTGGGGCTACCTTGGCCAGTTCCTCCTTAGAAGCCTCTATGAGAACCTTAAACTCGCTGCCGATTCCCCTAACGATCCGCTCATATTCGATCTGAAGGGCCTCGGAATAAAGGCTTTTCTCGGGCTCTCCAGCCTCTCCTAAGGCAAGGATCTCATGAAGGGGAAGAAGGGACATGTATCCTATGGCTCCTGGAGGACGGAAACCAGGGTCTCTATCGGCGAGCTCTTCGATCCTACCCTCGACTCCCATTGTTAGCCTCTTATGGCATACGGGGCATAAGTAGCCTAACCTAGATGCTTCCTTATGGGATAAAGGACCGATGCCACAGTTCCTATGGCCGCTGAAGTGATACTTGCCATAGGCTGGATCAACCTCGATGGTCATGAGGAGTCTCGATGGATCTTTCTTTACAATGGATTCCCTGATCTCCCCATAGCTAAGCTTCTGAAGCTCGAAAACGCAGGCCTCCCTTCCTATTCGGAAGGGCCAAGGACTATGGGCATCGCTAGCGCTAATGAGCGTATATTTATCGAGGGCCGATATCCTCCAGTTCATAGAGGGGTCTGAGCTCATTCCCGTTTCAAGGGCATGGATGCAGTCCGTGGCATCCTCGTAGCATTCTTCCATGCTTCTGACGCCGTTTATGGAACCGAAGATGGAGCGCCATGGTGTCCAAGCATGGGCTGGATAGATGAGACTTTTTCTATCGATTTCAAGGACGATTTCGACTAGTTCAGCCGGTCGAATGGAAAGGATAGGCCGACCGTCTACATCCAAATCCCCATACTTTGAGAGCCTTTCCCTAAGTTGCTCTGCCACTTCAAGGCTCTTCATGAGTATGACATGATGGACATGGCGCATCTTCCCTTCGACATCGAAGACGGTCCCTACCTCAGTCTGAGCCATGAAGAATATGCCACTTTTTCCCTTCTTGGGCTTATAGAGTCCCGTGCCAGGTATTTCTTCCAGGCTTTGCTTCAACTCCCCAAGCCAGCCCCTATGAAGGGCATCCCCAGTTCCGATTACATGAAGTCCCTTCATCAAAGCGCCTTGGATAATATCTTCGATAATCATTCTGGAACTTGTGGCGGCTGAATAATGGCTATGAAGATGAAGGTCTGCGTAGAACCTCATTTCATTTCATTTCATTTCATTTTTCTCTAGAGACCATCTTTAGTTAAAGACTTTAAGTCTTTAAAATCTAAAAAATTCAGAGGCGATTCAATCTTCTCTCAAGTTCCCTTAGTCTCTCACGACGAGAAGATGGGAAGGATTGTCTTAAGCCTTTATTCAAACCTTCCTATCCGATCCTTATGGCTAAAGTCTTCGCTGCACTACCTTCCATTAAGAACGCAAGGGTAATAAGGGACTTTAGAGGAATTATCTTAGCCCTTCAGCCATCCAAAAACAATGGAGATAAAAAATGAAAGTCGAGCCTGCCGGAGAACTCATAAGAAGGATTAAGCAGGTATACGATCAGGACAAAAAGGGATGGAGGGTCCTGGCCGCCCAGGATGAAAGGGGATTATTGGATCTCTTCGTATCCCATCGGGAAGCCCAACTCTGGCGCCTCAAGTCTAAGCCCATCAGTCCATACGAGTTTATAAGCCTCGGCTTTGAAGCCAGAAATCTTGATGAGGAAATCCAAAGGGAACTCCGGGCTTCAGGACTTCCCTTTCTCTTTCAGGCCATCTTTCCACAACCTTCCAGGCAAGAAGCCATTTTGGCCCAAGGTCTGGCGAAATACTCGACGAGTTCTGCTGGACGCCTAAGAAAGGCATTATCCAGCCAAGGCATTCTTGATGAGGAAGAACTTGTCAAGCGCCTCGAAGAGCTCTTTAGGAAAACCCAACCTGAAAAGGCTCGGATGGTGGTTTAGAAGAGGAAAAGGAAGGGGAAGAGGAAGGGGAAGAGGAAGAGTAGAAGGGAAGATAAGACGAGCGAAGGGAATAGGAATAGGTTTAGGGAGATTCTAGGCTAAGAAATGTAAGCGGGATCTCCCTTTGCCATTCCCTTCGGGCATTCCTTCTATAAAAGAATGCTTGGAAATAACCAACATGCCCCCTTAACTCTGAAAGGAAGTTCCTGAGCCTAAGAATAGGCACGATGGGACAGCCCTTGTGATCTTGGAAAGGGGGCTCCGAAAGGCATACTATCACCGGAAGGATGAGGGCCCTCCGCCAATTTTGTAGTGAAAGCTTTTCCTCAAGGCTCCCAAGGCTCTCTCCAAGGCTTCTAGCCCTATGGATGTTATGCTCCGCCCCTTTCTTTAAGGAGGAACCATGCTGCTTCACCAGATGCTTGCAGTCAATGCAAAGGAGGAGGGGATTCCTCAGGGCTATCAGATCAATTTCCCACCTCCTTTTCCCATGCCTGAATCTGAAAGCATGAATCGCTTCGTATCCATAAGCTTCCAAGGACTTTTCTATAAGGATTTCAAACTCCACCCATCCGATGAGCCTTCCAAGCTCCTCCACATCCCCGCCTAACTCGCAGCCCATCACCAATAGCCTTAGCTTCTGCTCTCCATCCAAGAGGATTTGATCCTTTGTTCTTCGAAGGAAGCCTTCCCCTTCCAAGGTTTTTAGGGCTTGCTCGACTTCCTTCTTCCAAGGTTTCCCTCCCATAGCTACGATTAGTTCATCGATACCGAGATCTCCCTTCCTGCAGAGCCTCAGCAATTCCTTCACTAGCCTCAGCTTTGAAGGCTGAGATTCCATGGGCATGGAGCATTCTCCAAGCTTATTTCCCGGAAGGCGTAACTTTAAGCTTCATACGCCTTTGGCTCGTTCTATCTACGTATCTTCCCCGTTCTTCGATCTCTTTAACCTTGGCTACGACCTCCTTCGCCCTTTCTTGGCCAAGGCGCCCTTCATAGCCATCCAAGAAGGCCTCAAACGCCCTTCTAGCCTTTCTGTAATGGGCGCTCATAAGGGCCCTCTTTACGAGCAAAACATCAACTCCAAGGGCCTCGCTGTCTGAATCGTAGCTACCAAGTCCAAAATCGATTAGGAAAATCCTACCATCGGAGGCAAGAATCATGTTGGATGTTGTAAGATCGCCATGCTGTATTCCAACCTCATGGAGCCGAGCCACGGTTTCTCCAAGGCGATGACAGAGGGCTATAGCCTCTGGCTCATCAACTTCTTCTAGCTTTTCCCTTAGCCTCCTTCCTTCTACAAAGGTCATGACGAGAAGGGCCTCATAAGGATCCAGCATCATAACTGTCGGCGCAGGGACACCAATCCTTTTAACATCCATGAGGAGCTGGGCCTCGAAGATCGTTCGACGCTTTCTAAGCTCCTGATCCAAAATATCGATTCTATAGGCTTTTGGTACTCGTTTCTTGACGATCACATGGTAGCCGTGCCATGTGGACTCATAGACATCGGCTTCGGCGCCTTTATAGATGAGCTTCAATTCCCCAAATCCCTTGAGTTCCTTTGAATTTGAAGGATAAAATTCCATGCCCCTCAAACCTTTAGGGATCAAATAAGAAGAGGAATGAGGGAATGAAAGGAAAGGCTGGAAAAGGTGAAGAAGCCATTACATAGATCGATTAATTATAAGGATAAGATTTCTTAGGGCCTCGGATTAAGCCAATGGGCATAACCAGGCTTTATCGCCAAATGTGCCAAAAGTCCCGGACAACCTTACTCTCCTCGGCCACCTTTGAGATGGAATCCGGAATGACGTATAGATATATCGTATGTCCATCGAATTTCTCCACCCTCTCCGGTCTCCACCTGTTGATGCTGAAGTCATGGCTTACGATTCTCGTCCCAGGCTTGGCTTCCCTCTCAAACTTCGGCCTAAGCTTATCGTTGCCAGTGCTGGTGAGATAAAGCGTTATGACAGTAGCCTCAGATATGTCAGCATTCATCAAATCGCCGTTAACGACAGTAATCCTCGAGCCGAGATTCTTTTCTGCTATGTTCTTCAAGCAGGTTTGAAAAAGGTCCCACCTTAACTCATAACCGACGGCCTTCTTGGCTTTGAACTCTAAAACCGCCGTTATGAGCATCCTTGCATCACCGCAGCCTAGGTCATAAAGGATATCGTCTGGCCCCACATTGGCTATTTCTAGCATTCGCCTCACAACCTCCATGGGGGATGCTACGAAAGGAGCAAGGCTCATATTTCCACCTTCGACTCTATCGATTGCCGAATTCTTTTAAAAACTTTACCTATTTCCTATGCCTTAAAGTTCAAAAAATAAAGTTAGGGATGGAGCCTTAAGGATGGAGATCGTTATTTTCCGATGATGAAGGAAGGTTCTCGCTCTGCAATTCCTTTTTCGATTATTGCTAGGCGAAGGTTTTTGTGCCCTTTATGAAGGTCTTTCCCCCATAGCCTTTGTAATCCTTGATGCTGGCACTCAAAGGCCCTTTACTTAAGGAATCAGAGGAAAGACTTCCGATTCAACGAAGTTAAGATAATCGGACTTCTCAATCTTACTGAAGACGGTAACGACGCCATCCCTAGTAACTCCAACGACAATTCCGTGACTTCGGCTTGTGACGACGACGTACCAGAGGGATCCATGGCTTAGATAATCCTCGTATAGTCCTGTGTTAGCGAGGCTTTCACCATACAACGATAGCTTCTGAATATTTGGAATGTCCACATCATCGAAGAAGATGACCTTTGTAGCTTCTTTATTCTCCTCGTGGAACTTTCGGAGATTCTCAGGAGGGATTCGGGCCTCAACTATTCCTCCCTTGGCTATGAAGAGAGCCTCGCTGAAGAGGTTGGCTATGCTGTTTGCCATACGCTTTTTCTCTAGAACTGTTAGAAGGACCCTTCCTCTATCCTCCGTGAAGGCAAAGGTTGACTCAACAGTTCTTGGCATTGGGATAGTCTCGCCATGGTGATATACGTAGCTTAAAAAGTCCTGGCTTAGGATCCCCCTTAAGGTATTCGCTCCTATGCCGATGTCCTTCACTTCGGTTATAAGCTTGAAATGGTAAGGATCCTTGTCGAAGGCCTCCTCCCTCTTTAAATCCTTTAACTTATATGCTATGGTTCGGAGAGGAAGGGGCTCCCTAAGCCTGAAGATCTTTCCTGCCAGAACCATGGGATTCAATTCCTCCCTCCTTCCCATCGTCCTTATTGAAGCTTTTGATCGCCTTACCTATCTATCTAGATATCCTTTTTCCTCAGCCCCCTTCGGGACTAGGACTGCCAATGGCACTCTTCCCTTCTTCGATTTTCCTTATAAGCCAAAAGGATGATCGGAATGTTTTGAAATTTTGAAAGGAATTCTTTCCTATCGGTTCTGTGATGCAAATTTTATCTTCAAGCCTTGCATGTATAGCCTATCCGAGGCCTGGACTTTGCTCATAAAGGAGGTCATCATCGAGAATTTCATGAGCTACGAGTATGCTAGGATACCCTTAAAGCCAGGCCTGAACCTCATATGCGGTCCTAACGGGGCTGGAAAATCCTCCATTCTTTTGGCTATCTCCGTAGCCTTAGGACAGGCCTACACGGAGAGGTCTAGAAAGCTGAGGGACCTTATTAGAAGGGGAAGGGACATCGCCAGGGTTACCCTCGTCCTCGATAACTCCCCAAGGAGTGGAAAGCGTCCCATAACTGGCTGGCATTCGGATAACTTCCAGGTTTCCCGTTATCTTAAGCTCGATGGTACATACTGGTACGAGGTCAACTTCCAGACCATGACGAAGGGCGAGTTGACGGAAGTCCTCAAAGGCTTCGGTTTGAATCCAGATAACATGCTCATCATCATGCATCAAGGAATGGTTGAGGAGTTCAGCTTCACAAGCCCCCAGCAGAAGTTAAGGATGCTCGAGGAAGCCGTGGGCTTCGAATCCTACAGGCAGGACGTTCTTGAAGCCCAAAGGAAGCTTTCAGGCATATTAAGCGAGGAGCAAAGCCTTTCAAGGCTTGTTGAGAATGCCCAGACCACCCTCGACTATTGGAAGGAAGAATATGAAAAGTTTAACCTCAGAAGGGAGCTTCTGGAGCGCAGGTCCTTCTTGGAGAGGGAAAGGGCTTGGGCCCAAGTTGCGAAGCAGGAAAGGCTTATTGAAGGCTTAAAGGATCGCCTTGATCGGCGTCAAAGGAGGATCGGGACGACCTTAAAGCGTATCCAGGAAATCAGGGAGAATATCAAGCGTCTAGAAGGCCTTAGGCATGACCTCGAATTCGAGGAGAAGAAGCTTTACGCTTCCCTAATCGATGCAGAAAAGAAGGCTTCCGAGGCCCAAGCCCTGGAAGGATTCCTCATGAATTCTGCCCATCGCCTAAAACCTCTCGCCCTTTTCCTTCAAGGTTTGCCAAAGGCTTTTGGTGGGGATGAAGCTAAAGGACTATTGGCTTACATCGTGGAACTTGAGACGAAGGCTAAGGAGGAGACGGAAAGGAGGAGGTCTTCAGAGGAACTCATTATGGAGGTTCATGCCTCCCTTAGCCGTATTGAGAAGGAAGCCTCAGAGACGATTGAGAGATACTTGGAAGAAAGGGTTTCCGAGGCCGTCCTTTCCTTTCAGAGGGAATCCCTCGAGGAGGAGGTTAAGGAGCTAAAGGTCCAGCTCTCTGAGGCTTATGAGGAGCTAAAGGAGCTAACTTCCCTAGCCGATAAACTCGGACCGAGAATCGAAACCAGCAGAAATCCTACGGAGGTTTCTGAGGAGCTCAAGGTAACGGAAACCCGCCTCCTAAGCCTTGGGAAAATCTCCGAGGATGCCGAGAAAATGTATCAGACCTACATGAGCGTCTATGAGGACCTAAAGGATAAGATAGCCCTCGTTTCTGAGAACAAGGCTAGGGCTTTAGAGGAGGTGAAGGCTAGGATGGCGATCTGGCGAGGCGCCATACAAAGGCTCTTGGAGGATGTCAATCCAGAGTATGCCAGAATCTTGGCCAGCATAGGTGCCATAGGGCGAGTAAGGCTCGTAAATGCTGATGATATAGAGGCTGCTGGCCTCGAGATAAGCGTGGGTTTCAGGGGAGGAGATGTCGTAGTACTGGATGCCTATACCCAAAGCGGAGGCGAAAGGAGTACGGCAATTATGGCTTTTCTCCTCGCCCTTCAGCGCCATGTGAAATCCCCCTTCAGAGCTGTCGATGAATTCGACATCCATATGGATCCGAGGAATCGAGAAGCCATATTCGGCCAGCTTCTATGGAGCGTAGGGGAAAGCTCCGATGCCCAGTATCTCGTCATCACCCCGACGCCCTTGGCGGGAGTGGGTGAGAAAGCCCATGTGATAACTGTCCAAAATGTGGAAGGAAGATCCGAGGTTAGGGAGGCGAAGAAACCTGGCGAAGGAAAGGAGGATTAAGGAGCGCTTTCGGGGAGAAGAAAGCCTTTCGCGTCTCTTGCGAATCATTAGCATGTGCCGGGCTGTGGAGCAGAGGGGAGTCAACCCCTTCGAGGTTGACGTGAAAGGAAGCCTAGAGATCCTTAGGAAAAGTATACCAGGCCTCGAGAACCTGGAAGAACTATGCCTTGATGCTGAAGCCCTCAACCGTTTGGCGACGATCGTGAAGCTCCAGGGAGATTGGTTGAAGCGTAGGTCCTCGAACCTTTTTGTGGACCCCTTCCTCGTGGAGCTTAAGCTTCGAAGCCTCGATGCCAAGAGGCTTTTCCAAGTATTCCTTGGGGCTTGGCATCCGATCCTGGAGCTTGAACAGCTTTCTCCCCAAAGGATCAAGGAAGCCGTGGAGTACTGGAATAGGCTTAGGCCTCTGAAGGAACGCCTCCATCGTCTTCCAAGGCCTCAGGTCCAGGGCTTAGAGTCCCTAAGCTTCTCAGATATGCTTCGCCTTGGACTCCTTTCGGAAACAGCCTTTGAAGAAGTCCTTCGAAGCCTTTGGCGGGAGCTTATGGAAAGGTCCGCTAAGGCTGGACGCGTAAGCTATTGGGAATTCGTCGATGCCGAGAGCTACGAAGAAACTGTTCTAAGGGCTTATCTGACCAGCTTTCTCATAACCTATGGCTTTGCTCAATTAGAAATAGATCCCCTAAAGGAAGAGTTCTTCCTCATTCCTAAGGAAGGGCCCCAAGCCAGGGCTGAGCCCCCAAAAGGAGCATCCTTTTCAGTTCCTATATCGATAAGCTATGAAAAATGGCTAAGTTTTCATCGTCCGGAGGCTTCGAAGAATGGGTGGAATGGGTGAAGAGGCCGCCCTCTACGCAAAGAAGGTCAAGCGTGCAGCCCAGCTCCTTTTCTTCCAGAGGCATAGGCTTCCTGGCGTGAAGGGATGGGAGCTTAGGAGAGCCTTAGGAAAGAATTATATGAAGGTCATAGAGATCCTTAACGCCTACCTAGAGCCCCTCGACCTTCAGGTAAAGATTGCATTCGAGGAGGGAGAAGTCCCCGATAAACCCACCCAAGAGCAGCTTCAGAGGGCAAGGTTCCTCCTTACCCTTAGAAGTCCTATGGCAGCTTCCGATGCCCTCCTTTCTGGCTGGAGAATCGATGATGTGGCAGCCCTAGCTGTCACTGTTGCCTATATCATTAGCAAGGGAGGGAAGGCAAGGCAGATCGAGGTCGAGAAGATCCTTGAAGAGAAATTTCCTAGGTATATCGTCCAGTACGATATCGAACGCTTCATAAGGAGGGGTTACATAGGAAGGGATGAGAATCGTATGCTCTACCTCGACTGGAGGTCTAGGGCTGAAATCGATGAGAAGTTGCTCTTGAACCTCCTGATAAGCGAAGAGCCCTCGAAGGTCCAAGGCTTCGAAGAAAAATAGGAAAGGAAGGCGATCAGTAACCTAGGAAGAAAGGATAAAAAGAAGAAAAATTAGACCCATAGAGCAAAGGTTTTACCAAGAATCTGAATCTCAAGAGGCCTATTTTCTCTGGCTTTGCAACAGTCTCCTATATCCTTATCTGGGATTTCTAGAGAATGAGAATGGAATATAGTCGACAAACCTAGTGATGGTAGAATGCATGGATGGTTAAAGAGGATTTCCGACCCTCATTTTGCCTCTTGGATTGGAATGGCTGCACCTCTTTACACGATCCTCTCGATTATGGTTTCTATAGCTTTTTCTCCTTGGTTCAGTTGGACCCATAATGCCCTCAGCGATCTCGGGGTTTCTCCAGTGGCTCCCATCTTCAACTCCGGCCTCATCGTCGGCGGAATCCTTTCATCATTGTTCTCCATAGCCCTAGCCAGGGCTGAGGGCCGGAGCTTCCTATGCCTTCTAGGATCCATCATCCTTTTCCTAGCTAGCGTATCGCTTGCCTCCATCGGCATCTTTCCAGAATCCTTTGGGCACCTCCATTTCTACGTATCCGTAGCCTTCTTCGTTCTTCTTATAATCGCTTCCATCATTCTTGGAATGGGTTTTATGCTATGCGAAGGGACGAAGCTTCTCGGCCTCCTT
>JAGTQN010000007.1:18317-23962 GCA_018396395.1 Candidatus Bathyarchaeota archaeon
TTCTTCGTTCTTCTTATAATCGCTTCCATCATTCTTGGAATGGGTTTTATGCTATGCGAAGGGACGAAGCTTCTCGGCCTCCTTTCTTTTTCTGTGGGAATCCTTGGCATCCTTTCTTGGGCTACCATAAGGTTCCCAGGAGTGGCGATTCCAGAAGCCCTCAGCGCCTTTCCAGCAGCCATCCTTCTATTCGTTTTGGGCCTAAGGCTTAGAAGACGAAGGGATTCTAGTTGAATGGGGCGAGGAATCTGGTTGCTCCTTCCTCCAGAAGTCGAAGACAAAAACTTATCTTCATAGCCTCCGAATGGAATATCGGATTTGGGGGAAACCCATATTAACCCAATAGGGCGCCTCTTCCTTTGCCTCAGAAGGTTCTACGCTAGAATGGCCCTTCTCCTCATTGCCCTGGCTTGCCTCATCATGCTTCTTTTTCCTTTTAAGGCTGGGACCCTTATAGGACAAGGAACCTATTGGGACTTCCGCTATACGGAGAGGGTTTTCATGAGGAATGTCTTGGTTCGGGAATACAAAGCCCTTTGGCATTATAGAGTCGTCAATTCAACAGGAACCGTAGCCATCGTTACCATGGAATCCGATTACCGGATAGGCTACAGTCTTCCAGATGGTTCTTGGATCTATGATCATGGAAAAGAGATGACTTCTTTCATCTTAGACATGAAAACACGCCAGTATCTCGGAAGCATCGGCTATAGCAGTTGGTGGATCCCCTCCGAGACAAGGGCTGAAGACATCGTTCCGATCTGGAGCTCTTTCTTAAGGGTTAAGGGCTCAGCTCCGAGGCTTCTCCTATTCGAAGCGCCTTTCCCTCCTTTCAAGCTTCTCCTCGATTGTTGGGTCCTGGACTTCGAATCCGATCTTGAGACCCTCACCCTTTATTACGAGAAAACGACGGGCTTCTTCATATATTTCCAATTCCATTATTATCCATCCCCAGATACGGTCGTTTCGGGGGAAAGATCGCTCATCAACACGAACCTCCATTGGCCCATCTTCAGCCTCCTCCAGCCCTTCCTAATGCCGCTTTTCATGGGAGCCTTGGCTTTGCTCCTCGCTAGTCTCCTCCATGGAATCGTAAGGAGAATTCCATTGCATAGCATACGCCTCGAAAAGGACGGGGCTTCTGGAATGGCAATTATCACAATGATTTTTAAAGCTTCGAAAAGAACTAAATCGAAGAAACCTTTCAAGTCGGAGGTCTGAGAAAATTGGCTAAGATTAAGGCTGGCATCATAGGCCTTGGATGGCCAGGAATACAGCATCTAAAGGGCTATCAAGCCTGCAGCAAATCCGAGGTTACAGCCATATGCGACATAAACGAAGAGCTCCTTCATAGAATAGCCAAGGAATATGGTATCAGGAACGTCTATACGGATTACAAAAGGATGCTTAAGGATGAGCCCATAGAAGTCGTCAGCGTATGCCTTCCGAACTATCTTCATCATCCTGTAACCATCGATTGCCTTAAAGCAGGATGCCACGTCATATGCGAGAAGCCTCCTGCCTTGAACGCCCAGCAGGCTAGGGAGATGGCTTCAACGGCGAAGGCCGAAGGCCGTATCCTCATGTACGCCTTAATGCAGAGGTTTAATGCAGAGCCTACGTTTCTGAAGGAGGCTATCGAATCTGGTGAGCTTGGCGATATATACTTCGCGGAAGCCGCCTATGTCAGGAGAAGGGGCATTCCCATAGGAAGCGGAGGATGGTTTGTAGACAAGGCTCGTTCAGGAGGGGGAGCCCTCATCGACATAGGCGTCCATGCCTTGGACTTGGCTTGGTGGCTGATGGGAAATCCCAAGCCTTCCATGGTCACTGCCTCTTCCTATTCGAAGTTCTCTTCGGTCGTTCCCAAGGAAGTGAAGTACGATGTCGAGGATGCAGCCTTTGCCTTCCTAAAATTCGAGAATGGTGCATCCATGATTCTGAAGGCTACATGGGCCCTGAACATTAAAGGTGGAAGCCATACCCATATTGCTGGAACGAAGGGAGGGGCCACCATGCCTCCCCTAGTGATACATTCAGAGAAGGGAGGGGTTCCATTGGATATTACGCCCCAGCTACCCCAGGTCAATGCCTTCGATAGGGAGATTGCCCACTTCGTAGAGTGCGCGAAAAGGGGAAAAAGGCCCATTCCATCGGCTGAGCAGGGGATTACCCTTATGGAAATGCTGGACGCCATATATGCATCCTCGTCCTGCGGAAGGGAGGTGGCGATTTCCTAGGATTCCAGCTTTAGGAGGGTTGGACTTAAGTAGAGAGGCTCTAGATCTGAAATTTCTATTGAGTGAGAATGGAAAATCTTTAAAGCTTTTTTCAGAAAAATAAAATTTGGAGAGGAGGAGAATGGAATTAAAACTTTTGAGGGTAGATCTGACGAAGGGTAGCCTAGAAACCGAGACCGTCCCAGAAGGCTTGGTGGAAAAGTTCATTGGAGGTCGAGGCTTAGGCGTAAAGATCCTTTATGATGAGCTTAAGGCAGGCACGAATCCCCTCGGTCCTGAGAACAAGCTCCTCTTCCTCACAGGACCCTGTACAGGAACGGAATTCCCTGTCAGTGGTAGGTTCCATGTCATCACAAAGTCCCCCCTTACGGGTGGAATAGGAGACTCGAACTGTGGAGGTAATTGGGGGCCTGAGCTGAGGTTTGCTGGTTTTGACGGCATTGTAATCGAAGGTGCTTCCGAGAAGCCCGTCTATCTGTGGATCCACAACGGTAAGGCTGAGCTCAGGGATGCTTGCGCCCTCTGGGGAAAGGGCATATGGAATACGGAGGACCTTATAAAGGCGGAACTTGGCGATAGGGATGTGAAGCTAGCTAGCATAGGACCTGCAGGCGAGAACCTAGTCCTTATGGCAGCCATAATAAATGATAAGCATAGGGCTGCTGGAAGGGCTGGAGTCGGCGCCGTTATGGGTTCCAAGAGACTTAAATCCATAGCAGTCCGGGGGACTGGAAGGCCAAAGATCTCCGATCCAAAGAAGGCTAGCGAAGTGGCTGCCAGCCTCATAAAGAAGATTAAGGAATCTGATGTGACAGGGAAAACCCTTCCAGATCTTGGAACGGCAGCCCTCGTAAACGTCATAAACGAGCGGGGAGGCTATCCTACAAGGAATTTCCAGACTGGAGTCTTCGAAACCGCTGACGACACGAGTGGTGAAACGATAAAGGAGAAGATCCTCGTCAGTGGAAAGCCCTGCTGGGGATGCATGATAGCCTGTGGAAGGGTCACCCGTGTAAGGACGCCCCCGTACCAAGTAGAGGGGGAAGGACCAGAGTACGAAACAACATGGTCCTTGGGAGCCATGTGTGGTATCGACGACCTTGGTGCCATAACCTACGCCCATAACATCTGCGATGACATGGGCATGGATCCCATATCCTTCGGATCTACCGTAGCATGCGCCATGGAACTGTATGAAAAAGGTCTTATACCAAAGGAGAAGCTCTCCGGTCTTAGGCTTACCTTCGGAAATCCCCAGGCGATCGTTGAGCTTGCTTGGAAAACCGCCTACAGGAACGGCTTCGGTGATGAGATCGCCCTGGGCTCCAAGCGCTTAGCCGAGAAATATGGGGCTCCTGAGCTTGCCATGCATTCTAAGGGGCTGGAGATTCCGGCCTATGATCCAAGGGCCTTCCAAGGACATGGGCTAGGATACGCCACTTCAAACAGGGGAGGCTGCCACCTTAGAGCCTATATGATATCGCCCGAAGTTCTAGGAATCCCCGTAAGTCTCGATCGTTTCGATACGAGGGGAAAGGCGAAATGGGTAAAATGGTACCAGGACTACTTCTCGGTCATCGATTCCCTCGTCGTTTGTAAATTCTTGAGCTTTGCATTAATGCCTGAGGATATGACGGCCATGCTCAACGCCATTACTGGATGGAACTGGTCTGAAGAGGACTTCATGAGGACTGGGGATCGCATATACACCTTGGAGCGACTCTTCATAAACCGAGAAGGCTTCGGAAGGAAGGACGATACATTACCACCAAGGCTTCTAAAAGAGCCGATGCCGGAAGGCCCCTCGAAGGGCTATGTAACGAAGCTCAATGAGATGCTAGACGAGTATTATGCCATCAGAGGCTGGAGGGACGGTGTTCCTACAAAAGAAAAGCTCGCGGAACTCGGCTTACCTTAAAATTTACGATCCCTTTTCCTTTTTCCTTTTTTCTATCCTTTTCGCAAACCCCCCTTTAGACCATTCTGCCCCTTGACCTTAAAATTTCAAGTTGAACCATACATCATATCAAGGGCTATTGGCCGAAAAAATGGGAAGGGACAAAAGGTCCTAAGCATCGGAAGATTCAGATATCCAAGGATCCTATTAAATATTGAAAGTTTGAAGGAAAATGATCTTTAAGCTTTGTGGCTTAATTATGGTTTATAGGTAATGGGAGCGTTTTCAGTCTCCGAGTCATGGAGCTGTTTCCGAAAGTTTCCTAAATCGTCCATTTTGCCGTTCAGAGACGGAAGGGAAAATCCGGAAAAAAGAATTAAGCCACAAAGCAATCTTTATGCTTTTTATTCCTCAGTGAAAAAGAATTATAGGGATGGGGATGCCTTCCTTAAAGGTTCGGGTCTTCGCAACCTTTCGAGAGCTCTTGGGAACAAAGAGTATTGAAATAGAGGATCCCATAGGTGATGTGGAGGACCTGATCAATTATATAGCCGATCGCTTTCAGCCAAGCTTTAGGAATGCTCTTCTGGATGACAAAGGCCATGTGAGGAAGGGCTTCTCTATCCTAGTAAACGGCCGGGAGATCACCTTTCTTAAAGGTCTTGAAACGAAACTGAAGGATGGGGATATCGTAGCCATCTTTCCTCCTATAGCTGGTGGATAATTAGGGGTTCCCTCGAGGTATGTGGAATGAAGCTTTTTACATAGAAGAGATGTATGACTAGGGCTCTTAAAAAATAATGATCCAATCACAATTTAGGGCTCGAATAGTTAATTTTATGTAACATAAATAAATAAATAATATCGCGGATGGATACCTTAGCCGATACGGCGGTGGTTCTTAAATCATCCTCAACGGATAAAATCTTCGATCTCGAAGTTAGGGAAATCATATTTATATCACGAAAAAAGAAAGCCATGGTAGCGAAGAAGAAATGATAATAGCGTATATTCCTCGACTATAATGATCTAAAGTAATCTAAAATTCGTAGGATAAATGCCAAAATTGACTAGGAGTACTCCCTCCAAACATAATTGCATCTTTTACATCGAAAGAACTGGGTTGGCGATTCATCAGCCCCTCTGGTTTGGACGATCCACCAGAAAGCCTCTTTATACCCGCATTTAGGGCAATCAGCTTCCGTGCTAGGGAGGGTTTGAAGGCTTTCCGAGGATGTATTTAGGATCGTGATAGATTCTCCCGTCGCCTCCTTCTCAACAACTGAGAGAACGGAGGATTCCTTTCCTGGTTTTACAAACTTGCATCTAGGGCAGAAGAGGGTTATTCCTCTTTCACCCCTCTTCACAAGGAGGCGCGTACCGCATTTTGGGCAGAAATCCATCTTGTTTGCCTCATTCTCGAAGGAGCGATATCGGCTCCTCATAAACCTTTCATTACCTCTATACGATGGTGATAAAGAAGCTAACGAAGGGTGTGTTATCGGCAT
>JAGTQN010000007.1:23977-32933 GCA_018396395.1 Candidatus Bathyarchaeota archaeon
TCTTGCCATATCTCTCAATGCGATGCACTGTAAATAGCCATTTCCTAAAGAAAAGATACTTGAAATGAAGTAAGATAGTCCTTTGTATGAATAGTTTTAGCCTTTAAAAATTGAACTTTTTCCATATCCCTTAATGAGGGAACTATGTTTACTTTGTTCTTTTATTGGTTTGATTCCATCGATGCCCTTTCCTCATCTACAGACTTCCCTAGAAGGCTTCAAACCTTTCCTTTATTTATAAGCCTAAAGAATTATTTCCCAGATTTGGATGGAGGCCCTTGGAATTCAAGTCAAGGAGAGAAATCGAGAAGAAGGTGCTACGATAGTAATAACCCATGGTGATGGAGATGGCATATGTAGCGGAGCCCTATTGAAACGCCTTTTCCCAGATTGCCTCGTAAGGTTTTCTAGACCGAAAGACCTTAAGGGAGAGCTTAGGCGTCTTGAAGGGGTTCAAAACCTCTTCCTTTGCGATCTAGCCATTAATGAGGGGGACGAGCAAGCCATCATCGAAGGGATTTCTCGTATAGCCTCTTCAGGAACTAAAGTCTTTTTCATAGACCATCATCCCCTCCCTCCCAACTTGAGGGTAGAGGGAATCCTAGGAGCGACAGTTTTCCATGATGTCGAGGCAAGTACATCAGAATTGGTTTATAAGGCTTTCAAGGATCGATTAGATCCCGAGGGAGTCTTCCTCGCCCTCTATGGTGCCATCGCCGACTATGCCGATAACACACCCTTCGTAACCTCTGAGCTAACCAGGTGGGATAAAAGGATCATTTACATGGAAGCCGCCATTCTTGTGGAAGCCCTTACACAAATCCGAGATCCTGAATACAAGCTCATTATCCTCGAGGAGCTGGCCCAAGGCAAGAAACCCAGTGAGGTCCCAAACCTTTCCTTCACAGCTTTGGAGGGACTTAGGAAGGAATATCAGGTCTACGAGTATGTTCGCAAGTATGTGACTGTGAAGGGCGATTTAGCCATCGTAAGCCAATTGCCCTTCCCAGGATACAGTGGCAAGGCTGCCACCTATGCAGCAGCCATAACGGGTGCAAAGGTTGGCTTGGTTGTGAATCTCAGAAACGATAGGGCTGACTTAAGCTTAAGAACCCGAAGCCTCTTTATCGACCTGAACGACCTTCTCAGGAAAATCACGAGGAGCCTTGGAGGCCATGGAGGGGGGCATCATCAGGCAGCCAGTGCGCAGATACCTTCTGAAAGCCTCGAAGGTTTCTTGGACCTCTTAAACGCCTTCATCAAAAAATAGGCATCTACTGTCCACTTTTTGGCTTTGTGGCTTAATTATGAACTTCAGACTTTTGGTACTGTTAAAGCCCTTCAGGGTTAAAGCTTCGAAGACTAGTTTCAAGCATTAGGATGGATAGAAAAATATCGTATGGAAAAGCGGAATTAGGCCACAAAGCATTTTTTATTTTTCCCTCCCTTAGGTCTTTGTGATATTAGCCTAATTACTCGATAAGAACCAATGCGAAGTACCTTGGGCGCTCATCCCGGCTTCGGATTACTTCAAGTTGAAATCCCGCCCCCCTAGCCGTGGTGTAGACATCTATACCGCAAGCCTCCATGGAGGGCCTCGCCTTTTGGGGATGTATACAATCCTCGAGATTGCATTTTTCGCAGAAGGGGCATGGGCCTGCTCCAAAGCCAAAGGCTTTGTAGTAGCCAGCTAAGAAGGCTTCTGCCTCCAACTTTGATACAATCTCATGGATATTGGCTTCATGGCCTTCAAAGGAGAGAAGAATTCCCCATCGATATTCCCTCAAGATATTCCTCATCTGGCTTGGAGTTGGACTGTAGGGAGGACAAGTAAGGCTTTTTCCATATCCATTGCAACCATATTGGCACTTGAGTCGAACCCATTCACTGACTACTATCGCATCAGACCTTACTATTTTTGCGGCCGATGCCCCTAGTTCGAGGCTCCTTTTCAGGAGCTTTTCGGGATCCATAGGATCAGCTCCTTTCCCCTTCATAGGCATTCCTTGAGGATTGTATAAGGGCTTCGAGCCTATAGGCGATTCGATAGAAATGAAGGAGTTGGAAAGGAAGGACCCCTATAAAATCAGAGCCCCTTTAACGTTAATATTATTAGGAGGCGGCGCTTATGAGGATTTGGTGACCGTATGGATTTCATGGAAGTTGTAAGGCAAAGAAGAAGCATAAGAAGGTATAGACCTGATCCCGTTCCTGAGGAGGTCCTCAATCAGATCCTTGAGGCTGTTAGGTTGGCTCCTTCTGGAGGAAATAGGCAGCCTTGGCACTTTATCGTCGTAAAGGATCCGGAAAAGAAGGGAAGACTGGGTATACCTGGATGGGCACAGGAGGCACCTTTAGTCATCGTGGGATGCACAGAAGCCTCCAATCAGACAGATATAGCCATCGCCTTCGAGCACCTTGTCCTAGCGGCAGCGAACTTCGGCCTCGGAACCTGCTGGATTGGTCGATGGGGCATGGATGAAACGATACGGGAAGTGCTAGGAATTCCAGAAGGCTTGAGGGTTCTCGCCGTCACACCCTTGGGCTATCCAGGAGAATCTCCTCCTCCCAGACCTCGGAAACCTCTATCCCAAATAGTCCACTACGACAAGTTCTAATGGGTAAAAAAGAAAAATTTAATTAACTTAAAATTTCTTTTTTTATTTAACCGGATGGCTGAACGGCATTAAGAAAGGATCGTACGTTTGAGTAAAATTCCTATAGGCAAAATCCACAAAATATGAAAATTTAAGCTCTATTTGAAAATAAGAACATAAACGAAAAGTTAATTAGTCTTTATTGATAAGGGGCTCTTTTCGCCTTTCAATATTAATGGAAATAAGGATTATTGAAAGTCATTTTCGATCTAATAGAAGAGTTGAGCCAATAAAGCCCTTTGAAAGAAAGATATAAAGGACATACCTTTCAGGAGAGCTTAGATTATTAATTAATTATTATTCTATTTTTCATTCGTAATACCTCCATTCCTTTGAAAACAAAACTTTTTAAGAGGGATCGTCTTTCCTCCAACGAAAGCTTAACGAGGATTCGGAGTGAAATGGCTACTTCAGCCTACAAGAAAATGAGTGAAGCCTGGAGGCACCCGGAAGATTCCCATATAAAGTCCTTCATGACGGCGAGGCTTCCAGTATGGAGAAGGCAGCCCAGCATCTTAAGGATTAGTAAGCCAACAAAGCTTCATAGGGCGAGGGCTTTGGGATATAAAGCAAAGCAGGGCTATGTGGTCGTCAGGGTTAGGATTCGAAGGGGCTCCGGGGAAAAGACCCGTCCCAGGTCTGGAAGGCGGCAGAAGGCCCTAGGCGTTGAGAAGATCAAGAGGGGAAAGAGCAAAAAACTCATAGCCGAAGAGAGGGCTGCCAAGCATTTCCCAAACTTGAAGGTTCTGAATAGCTATCTCGTTTGGGAGGATGGGATTTATAAATGGTTTGAGGTCATCCTCGTGGATCCAAACCTTCAGACCGTAAAAGTGGAAGGCTAGGCTAAAGGTACATTCCTCCCTTTTCCTTTGGGTTTTTATTCTATAAAGGCCCTCCACATAATCGATTCGTTGGTTCCGGCATAAAAAAGCCTTAAGAGTCTAGGAATGGCACTATCAGAAGAGGTGATGGAATTTTGAAAAGGGAAAAAACAACGATTTCTATAATAAAGGCAGATGTTGGCTCGATAGCTGGACATTACGCCGTCCATTCAGAGCAGATCGAAATGGCAAAGGAGTTCCTAGAAAAGGCAAAATCCGAAGACCTTATTCTCGACTATCGTGTCTTCAACGCTGGAGATGACTTAGAGCTTCTGCTAACCCATCGAAGGGGAGAAAACAATCCCGATATCCACGGTCTAGCATGGAAGACCTTCCTAGAAGTGACGGAAAAGGTTTCCAGGCCCCTGAAGCTCTACGGCGCCGGCCAAGACCTTCTCTCCCAAACATTCTCAGGGAACGTAAGGGGGATGGGCCCTGGAGTTGCGGAGATGGAGATCGAAGAGAGGGCTAGTGAGCCCTTTATCGTCTTCGCCGCCGATAAGACGGAAAGGTTCCCTGGAAATCGGAGGAACCCCGGAACCTGGAGCTTGGAATTATATGCTCTATAAAATCTTTGCCGATCCTTGGAACACCGCAGGGCTAATAATCGATCCAGAACTCCATCAAGGCTTTAAGTTTCGAGTCCTTGATGTAAAGGAAAACAGGTTCATTGACCTCTCCTGCCCGGCTGAGACCTACGACCTTTTGGCCCTCATAGGAACGACCGGCCGCTATGTCATTGAGAAGGTCTTCAGGAACAAGGATGGGATAATAGCGGCTTCAGCCAGTACGACGAGGCTTTCCCTCATAGCTGGAAGATACGTAGGGAAGGACGATCCGGTCTGCATCGTGAGGTGCCAAAGGGGCTTCCCGGCTTTACAGGCTTGGCCTAAAAACCTTGACCTGGGCTAAAGGCGAAGCCTTAGCACCTTTCTTCACACCCTACCTCGTAGCTGGATGGATGAGGGGCTCCCATAATGGACCCCTTATGCCCGTAGGCCTAAAGGATAGCCGCTGTAGCTTCTTCGATGGACCTCCGAGGGTTATTGCCCTAGGTTTCCAGCTTGCAGATGGACGTCTTGTGGGACCTGTAGACCTCTTCGAAGATGTCGCCTTCGATCATGCCAGAAGGGTAGCCTTGCAGATGGCAGAGTACATGCGCCGGAATGGTCCAATAGCCCCTGCCATTCTAGGACCTGAAGAGCTCGAATACACAGGAATCGCAGAAACCTTAAAGGCCTTGGAGTCTCGCTTCAGGGCAGCCGAATAGCACCTTCGAGAAGCCCATTTTCAAACTCAAACTATCTTTCATCCATCTTCTTTTTCAGATCCTTTAAAGGAAATATAGCGCCCTTCAGATTTCGATCCTCGATTTTCCCGCTCAATGGTATAACCAACTGATAGCTGCAGTATTTCGAAGCGTCTATGGCCTAGCGGGATTCCATACAGAAGGATAGGATCCCTTCCGTGATAAAGGTTCCCCGAGGGATACTTGGCCTTTCCGTGAGAAACATATTATCAAGGTAAGTGCAAGAAGGGAGGGTACTCTCTAAGTGGAATCTTGTGAATAGGGTTCCTTTCGACTTTTAAATTGCCGGCTAAGGCGAATTCTGATATATAGCCCTTCAAGCATGAGAGTGCTTGAGGGCGCCATAGGTCCTTTTTTCATAAGTCCTTCCATCCTTTGGATTTAAGAATTATCGGCTAGACTTATCGAAAATCCTAAACCTTTAAAGGATGCTCTCGCCCTTTTGACCTAGGTGCGCCCCATGAGGAGACTTATAATCCCCATTCTTTTTCTCATCCTCGTGGCTGCTGCCTTCCTATGGGGCTATATATGGCGAGTTGGTCCTGAGAACATCCTTCCTAGATGGGGACTCGAAATTTGGTCAGCCTTAGGAGCATTCCTCTTCTCCATCGGAGCCTATTTCTTCTATAGGCTCTCTTCAAGGGCTATCGAAAGGGCCTTGCGAATGGCGGGCGGAACAGAGGGGGATGTGAAGATGATCCTCGGCCTCTGGAAGTTCGTAGTAATCTTTGTAGCCGCCCTCATCATCCTTAGCCTCTTCTTCGAGTTCGGAGCGATAACAACCATCATAGGCGTATTCGGAGGTATGTTCCTAGGATGGTCCCTTCAGGCACCAGTCTCTGGCTTCGCAGCATGGCTCCTCATCACCATCAAGCGCCCCTTCAGGGTTGGCGACAGGGTCCTTCTACCATCCTATGGGCTTGTTGGCGATGTACTAGACGTAGGGCCCATGTACACAGTCCTCAATCAGGTTGGTGGAGCCGTAGGGAGCGAGGAGCCTGTCGGGCGCCATATCCTTATTCCAAACGCCATGCTCTTCTCAAACCTCATCATCAACTATACGCCCCGTTGGGAGGGGGGGCTTCCTCCACCCATAAGTCCTATGAAGCATGAAGAGAAGACTTCAGCGTATATCCTCGATGAAATCGTTGTGAGGATAACCTTTAATTCCGATTGGGATACGGCAGAAAAGATTCTCCTAGACGCCGCGAGGGAAGTTACTGCTGACATCATAAAGGCTACGGGACAGGAGCCTTATATTCGATCCGATCTTCCAGATTACTATGGTATTTGGATGAGACTTCGGTACATGACCCTTGCAACCGATAGGCCTAGGATAACCCATGAGATCGTGAAGAGAATCGTAAAAGATTTCGCGAGGAGCGATAAGGTTGATTTCGCCATTCCAGTCATGACTGCCTACTCGTATAAGCGTCCTCCGGCCCAGCCCTTTATCGTAAGGCTAGAAAATCCCTCGGTTATGGAAAGATGCCCCCAATGCGGGGCTGAAAACCTCCAAGGATCCATATATTGCCGTGTTTGTGGGGTAAGAATGACAGGTTTCAAGGCAAGCGAGTAAGTTGGGGACTTACAAAGGACTTGTAGAGAAGGTTTAAAATTTTTCCATTGGAATAATGAAAACGAAGTTATGGATTTTTTCTTTCTTTGAAGACTTGTCTATGAGTTGTTATCGATAGCCTTTATCGAATGCAATGCCAGAATAGTATTCAGTTTGGCAAAATAGTGTTTAATTCATCAATCCTCATTTCTGATAATTTCTGCATTTCGATTAAAACTTTCCTTCTTATTACGGATAATTTAAAAAATCTCCTATTATTTTTAGGTCCGGCTCGTTTGTTTTCCAGAAATCAAAAGGGTCCTTTTCAAGTTTACTTTCCGATATGGTAGAAAAAAGCCTAGGCTCCCTTTGTTCATAAGAAGCATTAATTTGGAAGAATTTCTTCCATGGACTTATCGATTTCTTTAATCCTTAAGAAAATCGTTCCCAAACAAAATTTTAGAAATTTTCATTTCCATCTCGAGAACCTAAGAGACATCCAGCCTCCCGGTCCACTATGAAGGTAGAATCCTTATGGATTCTAAGGAAGGATGCTGGGACGTTGGGGGTTATTGGTCCCTCTACAGCAGCCTTGATGGCTTCAGCCTTTGTTGGACCAGAAGCCAAGAGAAGGATTCGACGGGCTTCGAGGATCGTCCCTATGCCCATCGTAAGGGCCTTTTTCGGAACCTCATCCAAGGATGAAAAGAAACGGCTGTTTGCAATCCTTGTTTCATCGCTTAGTGTAACTACACGAGTTCTCGAGTCGATGGGGGAACCAGGCTCGTTAAAGGCTATATGGCCATTTCTACCTATTCCGAGGACCTGAAGATCAATACCACCAACAGCCTTTATTGCCTCTTCGTATGCTTGGCATTCAGCCTCTAGATCTCTAGCCATGGAATTGAGAAAATGAATGTTCTTGCGGTCGATATTTATGTGCCTGAAGAGCTTCTCTTCCATATAATATCGGTAACTGTTGGGGTGGTAGGGAGGAATCCCGACATACTCATCCAAGTTGAAGGTTATTACATGGCTGAAGTCTAGACATCCGGCTCCATGCATTCGAACGAGTTCCCTATAGCATCCTTCCGGCGTTCCCCCCGTTGCTAGACCAAGGACGAAAGGTCGTTTCCTTTTAAGGGCATCTGCTATCATGAAGGATGCCCTTTGGCTTAGCTCTCCGTAGTCTTTGACGATTATAACCTTCATCTTTTCTCCATTTTCTTTTAGGAATATTATATCAAATTAAAGGTTATTCTTTCTTCCTATACAGTTAAACTTTGTGTAACTTTTTTGATCCTATGATAGCTTTCTAGGGAAGGATAAAAGATCCTTAGTAAAAAGGATCTATTCTTAGCCTTTTTGCTAAGGATCTTTCATAAGATCGAATTGAGAAATCGGACTGAGCGAAGGGCTTCGAATTGAATTGCTATGGCATATCATGTTATTCTATTCTTTTTTGTCCATCAAGTTTCTGGTTCAATTATGGCTGCTGTACCCGTTGCGGATATCAAGACTAATCCCTCGAAAACCTCAGAAGTTTCTAAATCTAGATTCAGCACAGCGTTAGCCCCGAGGCTCCTAGCCCTAATCCGCAATCTTTCTATAGCTTCCATCCTCGCCTTCTCGATTTCCGAGGTAAAGGCTGAGACCTCTCCCCCCAATATGGATTGGACACCTGCTACAAGCTTTCCTCCCAAGCCCCTTGTCCTAGCCGTTAACCCTGAGACGATACCAAGAACTTTCCTGACTTTGTAACCGGGAACGGATGGTGTCGTGACTATGATCACATCGGAGGCCGCATAAAGAATTGGAGCTTCGACCTGGGTTCCACATCGGGGACAGAACTTGGCTTCTTCTGAAACCTCAGCCCCACACCTTGTACAGAAGGGCAAACAACATCGTCTAAAATTCGACGATCTTTTAGAAAAAGTTTCTTTTCACGAATTTCCTTTTGGAGGTAGGAAGGCTTACTTGAGGACCCTCGTCAAGGTCCTAGAACCGATGATGGAAAGTATAGGTATGATAAGAAAGTAGGATAATGTAATGTAACATAACGTAAGGCGATCTTATGTAATCTAATGAAAAGTATGGTAGGAGTTTTCCTAGGAACTTGAAAATGGCATCAAGCTTTGTGGCTTTCCTTAGGACTGTCTCATAGGGGCTAATCTTATTCGTACAGGATTGTTAGATGATTCCCTTTTTCAAGGATTAGTGTGTTGGCAAATTGTATTTCTTCCCCAAACTTTTCAAACTCAACTTCCCTTTTATCGACCTTTATGGCTTTTGCCTTCCTTTCCTTCATGAATGGCAAGCTCACGGTCTTGATTTTTAATCCTCCATAAAGGACGGCTAGAATGGCTTCTTGTTCCTTCATTTCAAAGGTCCCCCAGCCCATTCCGGTCGACCAAAAGCACTGAAACTTTCCGTTTCTATATTGGGGGTTGAATTCTATTTTTCCCCTTATCATATCAGATTGAAAGCCGCTCAGAGCCAACAATAAGGTGTAGGATGCCATGGAACGCGAATAAAGGCTGTTGGTGGTATT
>JAGTQN010000007.1:32972-35698 GCA_018396395.1 Candidatus Bathyarchaeota archaeon
GGTTCCTGACAGCCTTAACAATCTCCAGACCTTCATCGATAAGCCCTTCTTGAATCATATGGGATGCGACTGCGTACTCAAATCCTCCCATAGTCTCCTCGGAGTAGGGAACCGGTATTGTGGGTTTTGTTACGCCCTCGGGAAAGCTGCAGATTATGGTTCCGGCCTCATCGTTCAGGCTGAAGATTCTACAGGGATTAAAGAAGGGCCGCATACTTTTCTTAAAGTTATATTTGTAAATGGATTTCAGGGCCTTCTTAACCTTCCCTCTATCGAAGATCTCGCCCAGGCCACATATGTTGGCGTGCCATTGAGCCAGCACTTGATCGATGCCACAGCCCTCACCAATCTGGTATTTAATCTCTCCATGCTCCTCATCCCAATAAACTTCTAGGATTGAAGGATCAGAGGTACGATAATTCTCAAGGATGGACTTTTCCCTCAAGTTAATTTTTTGATGGAAGTATTGGCCGTTGAACAGATGTTCCTCAACCCATCTCTTTCCTGCAATAAACATATGCCTATATTCTTCCGCCTTCCCTTTCTCACCAAGATAATCTGCCATCTCCGCCCCAGCCTTTAGGGCGGCCAGGTATAGACCCGTGAGCCAAGGATTCGGTCCGAAAAGCTCCATATCAAGCGTATGGTGCTGCCTTCCCTCAAGGACCCCATCTTTATCTAGGTCCCATCTATCCTCATTGGTCTCAGCCCATGCGAATTCGATGGATTTCGATATGGATGGCCATTTCGATCTCAGCCAATCGCCGTCTCCTGTGAACTTCCAGTAGGCATAGGCTCTAATCACGCTACCGAATTGCCCGTCTGCGGCCGCATGGGCAAAGCTCCATTGACCAGAGCCCAAGGGCAACTGCAAACGAAAGCTTATTCGTCCATCCTCGCGCTCATCATATGCATAGTGTAGGTCCCACATGGAACGATCAATCTTTGGGAATAGGAATAGAGGGGCGTAGGCATAGTTCCATACATGCATGCAACTCCCTTCGCAACATCCGGAATCGATGCGGCATCCTTCGAATCCATAGAGGGATCCATCTTCCAAGCGTAGGATCGTAGGAGATTTCAGAATCGAAAGATTTGCCGAGATCGCATCTATGACTTGCGGCGGTAAGGTTGAGGAGAAGAGGGCATCTCGGAAGGCCAAAGTTTCGCCATAGAGCCTCTCCCAATTGTTTAGGCAATATAGGGCCGTTTCGATGGAGTTATGGAATATCTTGGCATAATAGTTCTTCCATACTATGGGCTTATCAGCCTTCTCAGCCTTCCAATAATTGTAGCAGTTTGGAAAGTTCCAGCTTATTACAAACCTCGCCTTCCCAGTCTTTCCAGGCTCAACTTTTATATGGGCAGCAAGGGCACCATGATCCCTCACTCCCTCTTGGGGCTTTTCGTATCGTCGATTCTTAAGCTTGCCGGGCGAATTGAAATCCTTCCAGTATACGTAGAAGGCATCGAACCATCGCCCTCGAAACCAGTATTCCTGATAGCTTACTTCAGGCGCATCGGTAGCGATTGTTAGATCTCCAAATTTTGGATCATCCTCTGGGATCCAAGCCGAAGACATTTTTATGAGGCGGGCACCGTCCTTCTCTTGGTAAGCGTTAATAGTCTTGCCTTGAGGAAGGGGGTTCTGAGCCACAAGGCATACCGTGTATGCGATTTGCCGATCGGTTGTATTCTTGATTTCTATTTCAAAGAAGGCCGCCGGAAGACTAGAGTCCTTGTCGTTGAGGGGGATGAAGGGATTGAAGGCCGTCATCTGGACCTTTCCAGGAAATTGCGCATCCCTAAACCTTATCCTAGCTATGGGATACGTACCTTCAAACTCGGATTCTTTAAAATGGGGAAAACCTGCCAGATATTCCCGTGGAGGGCCGAAGCCGAAGGATAGGGGCATAGCCTTAGAAAATTCCCCCATGTATGGGGGTGGAAGGTCGCCGTTTAAGATCCTCGCATCTAGAACCTTTCCCTCAGTCTCGGCTTTAACAGCGAAATGCGATGCACCGTTAATACTACCCTTGTTGGGTCTATTGAAGATCTCCCAGTCTATCAGGCGTGCATTCCCAGCCAGCCCTATACAGCCAGCTCCAATGCCACCGATGGGAAAAGATATTGTTCTGGCTCTACGATCCTTATAAAGGAAATAGGAAAAAGGGAATGCCTCTGAAGGAGCAGAAGGCCTTTCTTCCATTCTTGCCACCTTTATCTATGGTTAAAAGGTCGTTCTTTAAATCGTTACTCCTCAAATCATTTCCTTTTCATTTTCATTTTCATTTTTTATAGGCGTGGAGTAAAGCGTAGTTGTAGGGATTCGCGAAGAACTGGCTTAGAAAAAAAAAGCCTGGTAGTCCTTAGCATCCCTTCAAAAGGCTAGTTGTCTCCAAAGCCCTTTCTAGACGCCTTCTCAGCCTCTGCTCGAAGCCTTCATTAAGAAAGGAATTTCAAGACCCAAGCCAAAGACCCTGAGAAAATTCCTTTGGCTTTTGAAGAGCCGATTCATACGGGCTTTAGGAATATGAGAAAAAAGGAAAAATTTGAGGCATTATAGTTTTAATTTGGGAATACCATACAAAGTCTATTGCCTTTTCTTTTTATCGTAGCGGAGGGGCTATAACTAGAATGGAGGGGGATAGGGAAGAGAAACCCTTTGAAACATTACAGATCGAGGTTAGTAACAGATGCAACCTTAACTGTATAATGTGTATAAG
>JAGTQN010000085.1 GCA_018396395.1 Candidatus Bathyarchaeota archaeon
AGCTATCCCCCTAAAGTTGACAACCTCGCAGGATGATAAAAAGACAGTCTGTATAATTCATAGGTTTTAAAACCGTAAGACTTTTCTAGGTTGAAGGACATATGTAGTCATTTCTAGTCGCCATGAAGGCGAAAAAAGGTATGAGTCCCCCATGTCTCGAAAAAAGATCCTCATGATACCTGGTCCTAGTGAAACCTATCCTGAAGCCCTTGCAGTCATGGCAGAGCCGACCAAGGCCCATTATGGCTCAGAATGGGGCGAGATCTACAGGGAAACCTGTAATAACCTCAAAAAGCTCTTCAATACTAATGGTGATGCCTTCATCATCACTGGCTCCGGAACCTCTGCCATGGAAATGTGTGTGGCAGGAATCGTAGAGCCAGGTGACAGAATCCTGAACCTAACGAATGGTTTCTTCGGCGAGCGTTTCGAAGAGATTATCATAAGCTACGGTGGAAAGCCCATCACAATCTCCGAGGATTATGGAAAACCTCTTTCCCCGAGTTTGGTAAGGGAAGCCTTAGAGAAGGAAGGGAAAGTGAAGGCTGTTTGCATGGTTTATAACGAGACTTCCACGGGTGTCCTTAACCCTCTGAAGGAAATCGCTGCCATTATGAGGGAATTTGAAGTTCCTCTTATTGTTGATGCTGTATCAGCCCTTGGGGGCATTGAAGTCGATATGGATGCCTGGGGCTTAAGCCTAGCCTTCGCCAGTTCTCCGAAGGCCTTAGGAGCCCCTCCCGTTTTAGGACTAGTAGCCATCAGCCCTGAGGCTTGGGGAATAATGGAAAAAAGGAAGAAACCTATCCAAGGATTCTATTTGAATCCCATGGTTTGGAGAAGATACGCCGAGAAATGGGGCTCTTGGGGACATCCCTATCCAACATCAACCTCTACCGCCCTTATTTTGGGTTTGAAGAAGGCTTTGGAAATTGCCCTGAAGGAAGGCCTTGAAAACCGCTATAGAAGACATGAGACAGCCGCAAGGGCCATGAGGTCAGGCCTTAGGGCTATGGGGCTCAGACTTGTCGCTGAGGATGCCTTCGCCTCTCCAACTGTAACATCCTTCTGGATTCCAGAAGGTATCGATGATATTAGGCTCAGGAAATCCATGGATAAACGCCACGGCATCCTCGTTGGTGGTGGACTAGGAAGGCTCCAGGGTAAGATCATTAGGATTGGCCATATGGGACTTACAGCAAACGCTGAGTACATCCTTCCTACCTTGGAGGCGATAGAAGATGCCCTAAGGCTGCAGGGCTATAAGGTCGAAGAAAGCGGAGTTTCAGTAGCCAAGGAAGTTTTCCAAAGAAGTCTTTAAAAAGGGAGCTAAGGAATCGCACAAACCTTCAAGCCTTTTTCATGTTAAGGAAACGCTTTTTACCGAAAGATTCCCAAGCATCGAAGGAAGACCTTGGCCCATCGAAGGTTTTGGACCATCGGCTATGATTCCCTATCGAAGGAAGTCCTTCTAAAGGTTCTTAAAAAGAAGGGCATCCAGGTTGTTGTTGATGTAAGACGTTGGCCGACATCGAAGTATGAGGACTTTAGACGAGAGAGAATGGAAATTTGGCTTCATGAAGCCTGCATTGAATACATATGGTTGGGTAAAGAGCTAGGAGGTTACAGATCTGGAGGCTATGAAGCCTTCATGGCATCGGAAGACTTCAGGAGGGGAATAGAAAAGCTCTTGGAATTGATCCATGAGAAGAAAATTTGCCTTCTATGTCTCGAAAAGAATCCTCATTCTTGCCATCGATTCTTCATAGCTCTATACCTCTCGCGCCTAGGATTCGATGCCATTCACATTAATGCCGTACATTCTCCTAGGGTGAAAGGAAAAGGAAAGATTCATCAAAGCCTAAGGCCGAAAAGGCGGAGAGCATTCTCAGTAGTAGCCGATGCAACAGCAAAGGCATCTATGCCCTTGATTTCAGCCAAGGCCGAAAGAACCCTTCTAAGGTCTGAAGGTTCCGATTCAATGCCTCTATAACGAACTGGAGAGTCCGTTTCAAGGAGAATCCTCTCTAAAGGAGTATTTCTGAGCGCCCTTCGATGTCCTTGGCTATATTCAGCAGCCGGTGTTGCTGAGATGAAGTAGCCCAGAGCTAATATATCCCTAAGGACCTTCACTGGACCGCTGTACCAGTGAAATACGGCCTTTTTGGCCCCAAGACCCTTGACAATTTCTAGGGCATCCTTCCATGCAGCCCTAGAATGGATAATAAGGGGCTTGTCATAGCTCTTTGCAATTTCCACAAGACGACTGAATACATGGAGCTGGCGATCCCTGTTCAAAGGGATGCGGTAATCTAGACCAACTTCTCCTATGGCTACGCTTCTCTCAATATTCTTTCGCAAAAATTCCTCCCAGTCGTTATTATGGTTTTCGAGTCCCCAAGGATGCATCCCCAAGGCTGGAAAAACATAGCCCCTATAAGCTTCTGCAAGCTCAAGGACCCTTCTGTTCGACACGATATCAGAGCCTACTGCAATGATGGCTATGATACCAACATCCCTTGCCCTTTCAAGGACCATTGGGAGATCCGAAACCTCATCTAGATGAGCATGGGTATCGATTAGGGAAAGTTTATCCATTAAGAATCGTCAAGGTGTAAGCAAATGAAGGGATTAAAGCTTTTTATAGAAAGGCATTTCCCCGCCTACTTTCCGAAGCCATAATAAAGGCTAATATAAGCGAATAGAGTTAAAAATGAAAACGGGCCCGTGGCGCAGAACATCCACCTAACATTTTCAAGGCTGGAAGGTGCGCAATCAGGACAGCGCGGCAGCCTCCTAAGCTGTAGGTCGTGGGTTCGAATCCCACCGGGCCCGCTTAATTTTTTAAGTGAATCCTAAAAAATAGAATTAATTGATATGTTTCCTCTCTAATTGATGGGTATGGGGGCTAAGTATGAACTCGTCTCTAAATTCCGTATCTTAAATGTATCGCTCATATAAAGCTGATGATACATGGAGTGATTTTTTCTTATTGAGCATACATGGACATAAATTCTTTTATGCCCTCCGAGGAGGAGTGTGCCCTCGTCTTGAGGGATGTTAGGTGGCGGGAGGGTGTCTGCTGTCCCAGGTGTGGTTCTCACAGCGTTGTCAAGCATGGGAGGCATCTGAAAGTCTATCAGCGCTACCTCTGTAAGGGTTGTGGTCAGCACTTCAACGATAGGACAGGGACTCAGTTTGATGACTCTAAGCTACCCCTTCGGGTGTGGTTCTTCATAGCCTTCCTCATGCAGTACCAAGTATCGGTTAAGGAGATAGCGAAGACTGCCAAAATCAGCTACCTAACCGCCTTCAACAGAACGAAAATGTTGAGGAGAAGCCTCCACCGAAGCCAGCTCCGAGAGAAGATGAAGGGCATAGTGGAGCTGGACGAGGTCTACGTTACCGCTGGGTTGAAGGGAAAGCAGGATCTTAAGCGTTCACCAAGGGTCAGAGGCTTAAAGGTGAGGGGACGCGGAACCTACAAGACGGATAAGCCGCCCATAATGGGCATGGTGGAGAGAGGCGGGGCGGTGAGGATCATACCCGCATCAGATGTGAGAGGGCGAACTGCTCTTAGGAGGGTTATGAAGCACATCGACGATGAGGCGGAGGCCATATACACTGACGAATACCCCGCATACCACATCTTAGACGGATTCTGCAATCACCAGACTGTAAACCACAGCCAAGGAGAATACGCTAGGGGCGGCGGCATCCACATCAACACCGTCGAAGCCGAGTTCTCAGTCTTCAGACCGTGGATGTCAACGTACCGAGGCATCTCAAAAGAGAAACTATACCTCTACCGCGCCCAATATAACTTCCTCAGAAACACAAGGGAGGAGGACAGAGCTAGAAGAGCCGCAGCCATAGCGATCAGCCACCCCACAAACATAGAGCAATACTCATGTACCATCAGCTTTATATGAGCGTAAGCCCTAAGCACGTAGGGCCTCCAATTAAATCCAGCCCTCAAAATTGCCTCTTTAACATCCCTCGTCACAAGAGTGGTCCTCAAAAACCTGTTCTTTTTAACCCCTCTAGGATCAAAGCCAAGCAGTGGAGAATCCTTGCTCAGCTCCTCACCCTGTTTAACTCGCTCCTCCAAATACTCTTTAATGCAGGTTATTGTTTGCTGCGGAACAAAGGTGAAGTACTGGTGTCTTGCCTTGCTTAGGCTTTTCCTGATCATAAGCATCGACGGGGTCTTGGTGAATTCTATTCCGTCCGCTCTTATTTCAGCCTCAACAAAGTCGCCTAGCCTTAAGCCGTCGCTTCCATCATAGTTTCCGATGGATTCAGGCCTTAACCCGCTGAAAGCCATAAGGGCTATTGAAACCCTTCCTCTGGGCGTGGCCATTCTTAGGATTCTGTCAAGCTCCTCCTTGTTTGGCACGCGTTCATTGGCTATTCTCGGCGTGTCGGACTCGCCCCTAATGTTAACCTTAAGCTTGACGTTAACGCCGTTGTAGGAAAGCCAGCTGTTAAGAACTTTCTTAAACCTAGCCAAGTAGGAGCCAGCCTTCCCTTCTCTTTCCATTCTGCGGATAAAGTCTGTGAAGTCGTCCCTGAAAGCCTTGGTCTTGGACACCTTAAGAATCGCCTTAGGATCAGTCCTGTTAAGCTCGCAGTAGAAACCCAAAGTCCTAAGATAGACAGTCGCAGTAACAATGGACTTAGCGGCCAAATTCTCAAACCAGCGCCTGACATCCGCATCCTCAAGCAAATAAGCGTACTTAGCTTTCTTCTCCGTCAATTTATGGGAAGGCATGTTCCAATATTTAAGGATTCACTTAAAAATTTAAGTGGGCCGGGCCGGATTCGAACCGGCGACCTCCGCGGTGTGAGCACGGTGTCCTTGTCGTGCTAGCTAAATGCTTAGCGCCCTAACCAGCTAGACTACCGGCCCAAGATGGAAGTGAATCGAAGGTTTCTAACTACACACCATTTCAAAATAGGAAAATTGAAAAATAAAAAGCTTCGCCTCTATTACAGCTTAAGGAAGATAAAGTGAACGAAAGGAAATCGGAGCGAATGGAATAAAAACCTACAGAATTTCATCTAAGAGAAGCTCTTCGGATCAATAGGAACCTCCTTTAGCTGTCGAATAGTTCACTTGAATTTTAAACGTTTATAGTATGAAACTGAATGCCCTTATCTTAATTATGAAGTCGTTTATGCCATTAAAGATCATGGAATTTTCCTATTATTAAATCTCTTAAAAAGTTTACTCTTAAAGATTTCATCGTCACCTCTAGCAAATATTAACTTCTTAACCTTTAAGAAAGCATCTACAAGTTAATTCCTTAACTAAACAAGCTTCTTTCGGCTACCTTCAAATTTTCCCAGATTATTCATCTAGAAAACAATTTTTAATTACCAAACGCCGCATATATAGGGATATTTCTATCTAATTCTTCAGATACGTTGTTATTAGATTTCGGACTTACTACCTATAGAATAAAATAGTGAAGGGATAAGTTACAATAGTCACTAGCCATAGATCCTGAAGACGACTTTCATACCTAGAGCATCGGAGAACCAATTAGATTAGATAATGAAATATAGTCAAGACAATCACTAAATGAATAATTTTCTTCTGGAGATGGATTATTGAGAACCTTGAGCCTAATCTTAAATTATTCGAATAATTAATGCCATTATTATAGTTATATCGCTTCTGAGGCATGGCTGAAAACCTCTAAATAAGAAAGGTAAAGAAGGCTATTTTGAATGAAAGCACCAATCGCCACCTATTCATAGGATTTATTCGACCTTCTTCGAGGTTTAATGGATTCGAAGTCTGATAAGCATTTTTAATCTATATGCGTGGTCATTTCATCTTGCTTACATTTAGGATGAGAATGCAAGACGAGGATAGAATAGGCGAAAAATGTGAAGGCATGGAAGGCGAATCGATGCTGTACGGGAAGGATGACAATGACCTATAATGGCTTAGGTTTCGGACACAAAGACTTAAAGCTTAAAGTCTCCATTTTGAAAAAATTGACATTGGTGGTTCCTTGAACGAGAGGTTATTAGGCTTCATCATCTGTGCCTTCAGCATCCTCCTCATCCTCTTCCAGACCTGGGCTATGTTCTTCGCCCCTCAGAGCCTTGTTGATCCCATCTTTCTAAAGCCCCTAAGTTGGTGGTCCTTAGCTCTTCCCGTCTATGTCATCGTACTTTTCTTCTTCGGAATACTAATATGGATAGGTTGGGCCATGGTTACGACTCCACAGAATCCTCAATCAGAAGCGAAAGGTGAAGAAAACGAAAACAAATCTTCGAGCCTTCCACAAAAAACCTTAAGGCCTTCTTAAGGATCCATCAGCCTAAGAAGAACAAGCTTAGGGTCGCTAAGCTAACCTTCTACCAGACATAGAAGGCCAGTTTTGCCCTGGATTTCTGTTAAGGGTGAAACGCTTCACGAAGTTTCTCCTGTTGCGATATCTAGGAAATGGGCTACTCTTTGGATTTGCCTGTATTTTAGGAGTCTGACTCCTTACTTTTCCAGCCTTAGTTAGACTGCCATGGGTTGGCGTAGTATCCTCGCCTCCTACTTCATTTCTTGCTTTAATTTTCTATCCTTCTCTTAAAAACCTTTTGAAAGAGAATTTCCTTTGTAGTTTCCCATAATTATTTCGCTACCTCCTTTTCCACTGGAGTATTTGCTTGATGCGGCGGCTTTTTCCTATGGAAAGCTTGGATAGGTGTTTCCAGGTTTTCGAAGTCTAGGCTGAGGTGGGGCTTAACCTCATTGTGCCAGTGGACGTACTCTTCTATGCTTTTGAACTGGTGCTTCTTCTGGTCGTAGACGCCGTAGAACCGCTCCAGCTTCCCGTTCGTCTGAGGATGGTTAACCCGACATAGGATATGCTTGATGCCTCTCTGCAAGGAAGGCTTCGAACAGGCTTTCACCCTTCTCCTTTCGTTCGCCCTCACTGGCGTAGAATTGTGTCCCCCTATCAGTGAGGATCTCCCTAGGACATCCATACTTGGCTATGGCCCGCTTCAGCACGCTTAACGCGTTGTCTGTCGTCGCATCCTGGAACACGCCGTGACCCACAACTAGCCTTGAAGCGTCATCCAAGTAGGCAATCCACCAGCTACCGTCCGACAAAGGCTTCCAGTCAGTATGCCACAAGCTCATGCTGTGCTCCCCCTTGTACCGAACCCACTTACGCC
>JAGTQN010000084.1:0-3760 GCA_018396395.1 Candidatus Bathyarchaeota archaeon
CAACCTAGAAAAGTCTTACGGTTTTAAAACCTATGAATTATGCAGACTGTCTTTTTATCATCCTGCGAGGTTGTCAACTTTAGGGGGATAGCTTCAATCTCTCACGTAGGGCTTGACTCTAATGGAGATGAGCTTGATGCTATCCTCTTGATACATTGTTTTCGCCTGATACTGTTAACTTTGGCTTTTTGAGGGAACTTTGGAGGTCTATCCTTTGGAGGTAAACCATGGATAGCTCCTCAAAGCCCTGAAAAGGAATCTTCAAGCGTAATAAATTTGGGCTCAGAAAGAAGCCCAAGGCATGCATCCTATACATGGCAGGCTTGAGCTACAGGGATATTGCCTACGAATGCCAAGTCGTATAGGCAAGGCATTTTGCCCTATGAGAGTTCGGAGGCTTGAAAGCCTAAGGGCTTAAAGGGTGGGCGGATTTCTACGTCTGGGCATGCATCTTAAGACTAGGGAGCTCTGGCGATAATGGCTTCATGGCAGAGGAATTAGAATGGAAAAAAGGAATGCCTTAGATGCGACCTCTTCCTTAGGCAGGTCCTTAAGGCATGCCTTAAAAGGCTTCCGGCCCCCGTGGATCAGGGTCCCTTATACCCTGAAGCCCTCAGGCTCCATGGGCTTAGGTGGAGATGGAGGCAAGGGGGCTTATGCTCAGGAAAGCTGTGGAGCGCTGATTCCGAAACCTTGAAGGATAGAACGAGGCGCTTCTACGCTACCACAACCTCCAGACAAGGGAGGGCTCATAAGGGTCTACGTTCCTAAGGCTCTTCATCCTATGCACTGGATATGTCCGATCCGCACCAAATCCTTGGAAGGCCGCCAAGCCTCATAACTGAAAGTTAAGAGTATCCCTGCATAGGGCGAAAATCTTTATAGGCTCCTTTATACGCTAAAAATTCCAGCGGGGTGGGGTAGGTCCCTTTTTTAAGGGAAGGGAGCCGAACCAGGTTAACCCACTGACCGCTTTTGGTGGGTGGAGGGCTCATAACCCAGAGATAGCCTCAAAGGACCTCGAGCGGTCGTTCAAAAGGGACAACCCTGAAAGTCGACCCCCCGCTACCATTTCTCTTTCGCTTTGTAATTGCTAAGCCTATTGATATTCCTCTATAGTTTCGCTCATATAGAGAAATTTAGGCGATGGTCCTACCTTTTGGACTTATAAGGAAACCCTAGGGCAAAGAGTAAGGCTACAAATGTAAACGAAATATTGTTAGGCGATGGTCCTTTGCTAGGGAAATTGCCTTCAGAGGGCTTGGAAGGCTTATATATGGTCGAAATTATTCCTTTAAGGCGATTATTAGTCTTCGATAGGAAGGATCAAAGGGAAGCTAAGGATCTATGTCCTCCATAGATAGGGAAAATTCCCTCCTTATGTATAGGCTAAAGCGTCAGCTCGAGGAGCTGATGACTAAGGAAGGTCGAGGCACGGAGCTGGTAAGCCTCTACATACCGCCAGGACGTCCTATATCGGAGGTTATGAATAACCTAAGGCAAGAGTACAGTACATCGGCCAACATAAAGTCAGATCGTACTAGAAAAAACGTTCAGGCGGCCATTGATAGGGTCATGCAAAGATTGAAGCTTTTCAGAGAAACACCTCCCACGGGCTTAGCCATCTTCGCCGGAGCCATTCCCCAAGGAGAGCCGGGATCTGAGAGGATGGAGACCTACGTCGTCATACCTCCAGAACCTATAGGGATAAGTTACTATGGTTGTGATGCCCACTTTTTTACAGCCCCCCTAGAGGAGCTTCTCAAAGAAAAGGATACCTATGGGATACTTCTCATCGACAGTAGCGGAGCTACTTACGCAACCCTAAAGGGAAGAAGGCTTGAAGTTCTTCATGAGATCACTTCTGGCATACCAGGTAAGCACAGGGCAGGAGGGCAGTCAGCAAGAAGGTTCGAAAGGCTCAGGGAAATGGAACTCAACGATTTTTTCCATAGGGCAGGAAGGCACGCCAATGAGCTTTTCCTTTCCATTAAAGATCTTAAGGGCATAGTTATCGGAGGACCTGGTCCTACAAAGTACGATTTCGCTAAGGGAGATTATTTAAACTATGTCCTTAAAGAAAATATCATAACGATTCTTGATACGTCTTATATAGGCGAGCAGGGCCTGAGGGAAGTTGTGGCAAAGGCAGGCGAGATTATTAGGGGAGTTCGCCATCTTAGGGAAAGGGAACTCGTTCAATATTTCCTTTTCCAAATCGGCCATGACACGGGTCTTGCCACCTATGGGGAAGGGGAGGTTAGGGAGCAACTAGAGAAGGGCGCTGTGAAGACCCTCCTCGTTTCAGAGGCTCTCGGTCTTTTTAGGGTCTTCGTGAGGTGTAGCTCCTGCGATTACAGGGAAACCTTCACAGTTACAAAGAGGGAACTCCAAGCCTTTGAAATGAAGATTCAAAGTACTCAATGCCCAAAATGCAATGCTTCTTCCCTTACCATTGAAAGGTCCATTGATATCATAGATGAGCTGGCGGAGCTTGCTGAAAAGACAGGAGCTCAAGTGGAGGTCATTTCCAAGGAAACAGAAGAGGGCGAGATGCTCTTAAAGAGCTTTGGGGGTATAGCAGCCCTTCTTCGTTATGTATAAATAGAAAATGAAAAATAAACGCTCATATTAAGCTGATGGTACATACCTTTTCATCTTGGCTTTTCGTGGAAGAGGGAGGAGATGGTAGCACCTTAAGCATGATAAATAATACCGCTCAAGAATGCCGAGGAGACCATGTATCGTCTCCGAAATATGAGCGAAAATGGAAGACAATGCAATGTTAAGCGAATCTATTCCATAAAGCCTAAGGATGATACCGAAAGGCGCCTTTTGAGTCTCTCGTAAAAACTTTGCTCAACCCTAAAGAAGGTGACCTTATCCTTTGACCTTCTTATAATAATATCCTCTGGTGCCTTAAGTCTCTTGCTAAACTGACCATCTACTATGACCACGAACTCAGATGGACCTGAAACCTTTACCGAAACTTCCGAATCCCAGGGAATGACGTAGGACTTGAAGTTACTAGATAGGGGGCATACAGGAACGATAACTATAGCCCCTAACCTAGGATCGACGACCGATCCCCCTGCACTCATCGTATAACCAGATGCACCCGTGGTTGTGGCTATTAGAATCGCGTCAGCCCGATCAAAGGCTACAGGTGTAGCATCTATGGAGACACCAAGCCTAACCATCTGGGACGGGATGACAGTTCCTATGCGTATCTCATTCAGGGCATCTGGAAGGCCGACGCTGTTTGATAGCATGAAACAATCTTCCTTCATGAAGCGGCCATTGAGGACATTCTGTAACGCATATAAGGCGTTTTGTGGACTCACGTCGGCCAAGAATCCTACCGTTCCAAAGTTAACAGCAAGGATTGGGATGCCCCTTTTCAAAATATGGATTGCCCTGAGGATTGTGCCATCTCCTCCAAGAATAACCGCCAGATCCATATCCTTATCCTCAAGGCGATCTCCTTTTTTTCCTAAAAGAGGGGCTAAGGATTCATCGTATAGGACCTTGATTCCTCGTTCTTCTAGGAACTTTCCCATTTCTTCCGCCTTTTTTACGGCTTGCTCTTTATCCAGCCTTGAAATGATTCCTGCGGTCAAGATTTTTCGCAAGGTTCTGACCTTCCTTTGATAATTCTTAATGGCTTTGGTCAAGGATCATTTTGAGGATGCCCTTCCAGTTTACGTGATCCTCAACAATCTTTTTGATGGATTGAATCTTTGTCTAGGTTTAGCCTTGA
>JAGTQN010000084.1:3770-7230 GCA_018396395.1 Candidatus Bathyarchaeota archaeon
TAAGCACCCCAATCTTTTCAACCGTTCCGTACGTATCGTAGGGAACGAGAAGGACTGGAATGCCCTTCTCTTCCGCCTTTGCTAGGACAGAGGTTGATGGATAGAGGTTCCCTGTAAGGATTAGGGCTGAGGTACTCGTCTCGAGGGCTGCCAAGGCTATATCGGATCGATCCCCTCCAGTTATGACGGCCTTTTCGGTGGCTTTTCGAAAGAATGTAAGGGCACTTTCAGGCGTCATCGCTCCTATCATAAAGTTCCTCACGATATTCTGTAGTCCCTCCTGTCCTGCTAGGAGCTCTGCCGATAGCTTCTCCTGGACTTCGACTACTGTAGGGGCAGTTATCGTCGGATCGAAGGGAAGGGCTCCTAAGAGTTCTAGGCCCCTTCTCCGGAAAAGAGGTTTAACGATATCTTCGATGGAACTATGGAATTCTCCTCTTATCTCGTTGAGAATGACTCCAAGGCATGGAACACGAAATATACGGAACTGATCTGCGATGCAGAGGATGTCTCCAATCACAGTCTCGAAATCAAACCTCGAGACCAGAATTGCCTTAGCCTTCAGCTCTTGGGCGATGAGGGCTGGTGGAAGCCCTAAAAGGCACCCATGACCTGGTGTCCTAGAGGCTTCGACGATCATCAAATCTTTGTTTCTTGATACCTCTGCATAGGAATTCAGGATTCTTTCGAGAAGACCTTTCGGATCCATCGCAAGGATGGACCTAAGACTCATATCGCTATAGATGATGGGCGAAAGCTTTTCGATGGGTTCATCGAGCCCTAGCACTTCCTTCATCAAAAGGACATCTTCATCGATGGGCGTCCCATGAAGGGTTTTTGACTCCATGCCAATGGGTCTAAAGTAACCAACCTTATAACCTTCCTCCAAGTATTTCAAGGCTAAACCTAGACAAAGATTCGTTTTTCCGCTTATGGCGAAGGGAGATGCTATATAGAGGACCGGAGCTGAGGCCAAGGGCTTCACCCTTTCGAGGAATTGGCATCCTCCAATTTCCGAAGCCAAAGATAGCTTATAAGACGATAACTAAAAGTCTTTTCTAATTCTATTCTATCGGCCTGCGAGACCCCTTTTTCTTTTTTTTTTTCTTTTTTTTTATTTTTATTTTTATTTTCAGAATCCCTAGGTTTCTATCGTCATCTTCGCATCCACGACGACACAACCTTTACCTTCCGCATAAACGAATATGGGATTCAGATCCATCTCTACGATCTCACGGAAGTCCATGGCAAGCTGGGATACCCGATAAAGGATTTCCAACAAGGCTTCGAGATCGCTGGGCTTTTCACCCCTCATCCCCCTGAGGAGCATACCGGCCTTCGTTTCATAGATCATTTCTAAGGCTTCTTCAGCCATAAGGGGAGCGAGCCTGAAGGAAACATCGCGAAGGAGGTTTGCATAGATGCCACCGAGGCCAAACATGATCACAGGACCGAATTGAGGATCTCGGTTTATCCCTACGATAACCTCTTTCCCAGAAACTGCCATTTTATGAACCTCGATGCCATAAATCGTCGCTTGGGGCATAAGCCCCCTGACACTTCTCATGATGGATTCGAAGGCCTCCGAAACGCTCTCCTTAGATTCAAGGCCGAGCCTTACGCCTCCCACATCCGTCTTGTGGAGAATGTGGGGGGAAGAAACCTTCAAAGCCACTGGATATCCTAGGGCTTCAGCGAGCCGGACAGCCTCTTCCGAAGTCCTGGCAAGTCCGCATGGAACTGTTGGGATTCCATAAGCCTTTACGATCTGGAGGGCTTCAAAACCTACGAGGTTAACCCTTTCCTCCCTTCTAACCATGCTCAAATACTGCTTGACGAAATCGTAATCTACGGATGGGCTTGGAATAGGATGCGAAGGCTCCCTTCGGCGGAATTCCATGTAGGAAATAAGCATAGCTAAGGCATAGGAAGCCCTTTCAGGATAGGCAAAATTTGGTATTCCTTCAGAAGCCAGTAGCCTTATGGCATCCTGAACCTCAACCCCTCCGAGGAAAGAGGCTAGTAAAACCTTCCCTGGAAAGTCCTTCCTAGCCTCAACTAAAACCTTGGCAGTCTCTAAGGGCTGGGTCATGGCTTGCGGAGTTAGGATGACAATGCCATTCTTAAGGTTGTCCTCAGAAAGGAGAGTTTTTAAGGCGAAGGCATAGCGATAGGCCATGGCATCCCCGAGTAGGTCAATGGGGTTATGGTATCCTGCCGCGGCTGGAAGGTTTGCCCTAAGCTTATCCACCACTTCCGAAGGCAAGGATGGTAGTCCAATCCTGAAATTTTCAAGGGCGTCGGCTGCCAGGATAGCGGGACCTCCTGCATTCGTAAGGATGAAGGTTCCCCTACCTTCTGGTATCGGTTGGGTTGAGAAGGCCTTTATCATATCGAAAAGGTCCTCGACCGATTTGGCTCTGAGGATGCAAGAGGATCGAAAAACCGCTTCGTATACGGCCTCGCTTCCTGCCAAGGAGCCTGTGTGGGACGATACGGCTTTTGCGCCGCTCTCAGAGACTCCAGCCTTAAGGACAAGGATGGGCTTCCTGCGTGAAACCTTCGAGGCAACGGACCGAAACTCCTGTCCCCTTTTGACACCTTCCATGTAGATGGCGATGGCCTTCGTATGGGGGTCCTTGGAAAGGTAGTCGAGGAAGTCCGTTTCATCCAAGTCGGCCCTATTCCCTAGGGTGACAATGGTGCTAAAGCCTATTCCCTCTTGAAAGGCCCAGCTTAGCAGGCTTGTCGCCAAGGCTCCGCTCTGGGAGATGAAGGCAACATTTCCCCTTCTAGGCATTTGGGGAGCGAAGGAGGCGTTTATTGGAGTAAAAGTATCGATAATACCCAAGCAGTTTGGCCCAAGCAAGCGCATACCATACTTACGGCTAAGCCTTACGATCAAGGCTTCGGTCATAAGCCCATCGGGTCCGATCTCCCTAAAACCCGCCGATAGGACTATGGAAGCCTTAACACCTTTTTTTCCACACTCCTCGATGACCTGGGGTACTATGGACGCTGGTACGGCTACGACTGCCAGATCTACGGCTTCAGGGATATCCAGAATGGTCGGGTAGCATCTTAAGCCCTGTATCTCAGATGCATTTGGGTTAACGGGATGTACGAATCCTTGAAACCCGCTTCTGAGAATCCTAGCCAAGATTTCATAGCCTACCTTACCTGGGGTTCTTGAGGCCCCTATGATGGCTACGGATTTCGGATTGAAAATAGCATCGAACATGATCGCACGTTTCATGGGTTTTATGGTTTTTAGGTAATTTAGCAAGGCTAGAGCCTTAAAAGCCTTGAGGAATCAGCCTTTCTAAGAACAGACTTGGTGAACTACCCACTCATAAATGATGTGGGCTTCCTGCTTCAAAGATAAGGCTTGCGGGAACTTGGATAAGCTCCCGTAGAGGCTCCATCTCCACAGGCTCAAAGGGCTGTCCCATCCCGATAA
>JAGTQN010000086.1:0-5179 GCA_018396395.1 Candidatus Bathyarchaeota archaeon
GATTTGCCCATAGTTATGGCTGGCAAGGTCCCCCTCAAATTTGGGCCTAGCCAGGCTTGGCATGTGTAGGCTTACTTTAAACTACTATTTTTTTACGATTACATCTATTAAATAGGCTTGTGGATTTTCGCACTCAAAACGCATGTTTTGCCACGTTACACTTTAAGCGGCCAACAGCATGAAGGACATAAGGGCGGAGCTTTCATCCCGCAACCCCTGACCCTTAAATAGGCAAAAAACGGACTCCTGCAAAGCCCATAGTTTTTAAGCTTCTCCCATATAACTACGGCTTAAAAGGCTCTTAAGCATGGGCTTGAAGGATTTCGATGTCAAGGATAGCTCCTCTGCTTTCATACCCAGATAGATCCAGGTTTAGTGATGCGACGTAGATTTTACACCCTCGCTAAATTCTTCATGGATTCGCCATCGATTTCACTCTATATAAGGCGCGACTACGTACTCAAGCCTTCCCTGGGGTATCTCAAAGCTCAGCTTGATAGGAATGTTCGTGGAGAACTCAATGGTGACTATGTCAGAGCTTGGAGCTGCAGCCTTCACAATCTGGGAAAGGAAGTTGAGGCTGAAGGTTGCCTTGGATGGCTCCTTTACCTGGAGGTCGAGGAGGGCTTCTGAACTCCTATCCAAGTCCACAGAAAAGGTCCCCATGTCGCCTTGGGCTCCCATGGTAAGCTTCTCTTGAGTCGCTTCGAATCTGATGTTGTCGCTGATCGTAGCTGCATCTTCTACCGTCTGCAATAGGCATTTTGTCGTAAGCCTAGCCTTTGTGTTGAAGGTTACCTTAAGGGCTGGGATCTCCTCGCCAGTTATATCCAGGGTAGCCATGCTGAAGGTTCGGATGTACTTACCTGAAAACTTGAGGAAGAGCTTCGCGGCCGCCTCGTCGAGATACAGATCCAAAACTTCATCCTCCCCAACCCGGCGGAGGAGCTTAAGCATGTCGTTTATATTTATACCTAAGCTTAGGGGCTTATCACAGGCATACTCATCGAAGGCTTCCTTTCGCCATTCAAGATCTACCATGGCAACATGACTTGGATCCATGGCTCTGACCCTTAGAACCTCAGGATCGATGTTGAAAACGGCCTCGTCCACGAGGGCCGAGATGGCCGTTACTACATTCCTCCAAGCTCTGGCACTCGAAAGCCTGAACCTGAACATAGACTGCGCCTACCCCTCGAAAATCCTACTAAGGATGTCTATAGGCATTAATACCTAATAAAAACTTGCCATGATAGGGAGAGCATCCTAAATCATTCCCTGTCCTTGACCCATGGCTTTCTCTAGGATGCACCTCGCTTTTTGATAATCCTCATACTTGCCGATATCGATCCATAGGCTCTTGGCATCCATAGTAACGCCATAAACCTTCCCATCCTTTGCCAGTCTCGGAAGGACTTGTTTTTCAAAGCTGAAGTCATCGGGATCCCCTAAATAATCAAAAACCTCAGGGCTACAAACCATTAGTCCAGCATTGATGAGCCTACTAGACGTTTCTGAGGGAGTTGGCTTCTCTATGAACTTCTCTATCCTTCCCTCCTTGATATTGTCCTCTATCTCGGCAACTCCAAACCTACTCACATCTCCAGGAAACTCCAGCAAAGCCAATGTAACTATCGCCCCCTGTTTCTTCGCCTTCTTCGTATGGGCATCAAAGAGGGCCTTCAAATCGAAGTCTGAGATGAGGTCACCATAAGCGAAGAAGAAGGGTTCCTTTATCCAAGGCTTTGCCGCTAAGAGTGAAGGAGCCGTTCCACCCTCGCATATCGTGTAGGCTACTTGAATTCCAAACTGGGAGCCGTCCTTAAAAAATTCCATAACATCCTCCTTACGGTAGCCCGTTATGAGGATGAATTCCCTAACTCCGTACTTCTTGAAGTGCTCTATGACATGCAGAAGGACGGGTTTTCCGGCTAGGGGAATCATACATTTTTGCCTATCGTCTGTTAGGGGAGCAAGCCTTGTACCCCTTCCTCCACATAGGATTACTGCCTTATTCAATATGCTCACGCTCCATACCATGAAATGAAATATTCCAACCATAGCCCAACCTAAAGGCTAAAATATCCAAGAATTCCACGATGGCTGATAACATGGAAACCATGGGAAACCACCAACAGAGCCCTGCTGGAAAAAGCCATGCATTGAAAAGAATGGCAAGGATGTATTCGATGAAAATGGCTAGTCCAAGGATTTGGTTCTTTTCCATGGATGGTCACTCTAATTAATTATCCTGTTTCTTTCCTTCGATTCCTTTTAAGCTTTGAACTTTTTGTCCAAAAAGATTATACGGATCCTTTCCAAGCTTTCTTACAATGATGGGAATCTAAGGCTATGCCGGGATGCCTGTCGCCGATATAGCATCATATTCTTGACAAGCCTTAAGAATGGTAGCAGGCAGTAGGGGATACGATAAGATAAGATATTAACTTGTTTGAGAGTCTTCAAGAAATCGCATTTATCTGCTTATCATGAAACCATATCGGCGATATCGATTGTATAGTCTAGGATCCTAGCCAAAGAAGATAGAATAGTAAAGGCGAAGGGAAGTTCCTGAAGGGGAAGTTCTGCAATATTTTTTTCTAAGGACTGTAATCTTTCGGAAAAGATTTGCCTTCGCTCCCTGACTTTGTTGGCTTGTTTAAATTCCTTAGAAAGGAAGGCATAGATGGCTTCTTCGTGCAACTTAAACATGTCTGAAAGTAGCTCTTCTAAGGATGTTAGAAATGGATCGATGGTCGAAGAGAGCCTCGGAGACACCTGCTCGGCTATACTAACGATCTGGTCAGCAATGGCTTCGATGAAGCTGGCCACGAGCCTATAATCAAGGCAATCGATGAGAGGAAAGCGTAATTCTTCGCTTAGGGCTGGATGGCGTATGATAGTACGAAGGATTCGGACAAGAAGAAAATAAAGGCGATCGACTTCATCGTCCCGCTTTACGATGGCATCGGCCAAGTGGGCATCCTTCTCGGAAAGGCATAGGATAAGATCCTTATGCATACTGGCTACGAGCAGGTACTCCCTTCGAAGGATCCTTTCTGGAGGGAATGCCGTGGGCTCAAGGAGACATTGAAGCTTGACAATCCTTGAGTTCTCTTCTACAATCTCTAAGCCGATGAGCCTCCTCGTAACGGCCTTCAGATGCTCAAGGTCCTCTGCCCTTAGGCGATCCTTCGATGTGACGGTGATAAGGTCGAAGCCCAGCATATAGTTGCTTATGATCTCCCTTTCGAGAAGGGGGGAAAATTCCAAGGAAGCGGTTTCTAAGTTTTTCTCGATCCTATAGCCCGGTGTTACGCTTAAGCTCCCATCAGCCCGCTCCAATATTAGAAGGGTTGAACCCTTCGTCACGTTGTTCCTTACAATCCAAGGCTTGGGAAGGGATACGAAGAAGGTTCCTGCACTCTCCTGGACCTTCCTGACTTCCAAGGATGGCACCTTTGAGGAATTGAGGTATTCTCTAATTTATCTTAAAGATTTTAATGTACTTAAATGAAGTTTACGGGTTTTAGGCTAACACTCAAAAAAGATCGGGTTAGACAAAGCGCTTCTGCTCCTTTGGTCTGTGCATCCCCTAGGCCTATACTCTGTTTCCATTAGGATTCCTCCCTCGACTTCGGTGAGCCTCTGCCTGAATCTGCCGAATCTGTAACGAAGCGTATGGCTTCGACAGGAGATTCGACAGGAGATGTTCTTATGGAAATCTTGTCGCCATAGAGTCTTAGGTCCTGGATCTCGGGTTCTTGCTTGAGTGGAAAAGCCCCTCCCTTATGGCTTTTAAAATGGCTTCCTCCGTCAACTCTGAGCCCTTACCATTATTCCGGCCCCCCATGTATCAACGGGCCTGTTCTTTGAAATGCCAATGGGCATCATCTACAACAAAGCCAAAGACCCGTCTTCCTGGGCTAGGAGTTCGTCCCAGTGAACTAGAGAGTAGCCCCTCCCGATGCTCAGAAAACAAGTTGTATTGTAGATCTCTATTCCATTACGATATAGCCTTCTAAAGAAAGGAGATCATTCAAACAAAGGAAAGACTAGTAGGGATTGTATAAGATTACCTCAGCCTCTTGGCTTCGAGCGATGTTTATAACTCTTTGTGGGCCCTCGCCGCTCGTAGATAATGCATCAGAGATTCCAAGGATCACGAAGTGATAGGTTGTGCCTAGATCGGTTTTTCCTACAGCTATCTCCTCTCCAAGGATAAGGAGGAAACCTTCGATGGGCTGCTGATCGCCTTCCTTCTTGTCAGCTTTCCATGTCTGTGATGGATAAAAAGGGGTATTCGTTTGGTAGAGATAAGAAGATGATTTTCTCATGCGAAAATGCCGTCAGATTCATTCCTGTGGGATGGAAGTTTCCCTTAAACCATTTGCCTTCCACTTCGAAAGGATTTTTGAAGGTCGACTTCATCGCCTCTATACTATCCGTATAGTTGTTTACTCTCCTTGGTCTTAGCTTTTTGGCAGTCAAAGCCTAGGATCTGTTAGATGCAATTTTGTCTTCGTTCGTTTATCCCTTAGTCTAGCCAAAAGGTTCCGTAACCTATTTTATTCTATCCTATCTATTCAATCATTACTTTCTTTCCCGAGGCGGCAGACTTGAGGATGGCTTCACAGATCACATCCACTTTCCAGCCATCCTCAAAGGTGGCTGCATAGGGGGCCACGGGTTTATCGTTAACAACGCAGTCGAGGAAATGATGAAGTTCGTTGATGAAGGTATGCTCCCAGCCAATGATATGTCCATGGGGCCAGTAAATGTTGTCGATTAAAGGATGAAAGCTTTCCGTAACGAGGATTTCATGCCATCCCATGATTTGCTTAACGGGCTCGTCGTTTCTGTAAAAGCGGAGTTCATTCAGGCGTTCAAGGTTGAACTCTATGGAGCCCTTCTCCCCATTAATCTCGAAGTTGTTATAGTTCTTCCGACCTCCTGCGAACCTAGTAGCTTCTAGGGTTCCTGTGGCTCCGTTTGCGAACTCCACCGTAGCCTCAAAGGCATCCTCAACTGTTACGGCTCCCTTCCTTGAGGGATCCTCTGGGAGGGGCCTTTCCTTAACGAAGGTCGTCGTTATACCCTGAACGGCCTTTACTTCGCCCACTAAGAACCTAGCCAAGTCTATGATGTGGGATCCAAGGTCTCCAAGGGGACCGGAGCC
>JAGTQN010000086.1:5197-7155 GCA_018396395.1 Candidatus Bathyarchaeota archaeon
ACGCCAGACAAGGGGAAAGGATGGGTCCATGATCCATTCCTGAAGATAGCGGGCCCTGAAGTGATATATGCGTCCGAGAAAGCCCTCATCGATAAGCTTCTTTGCCAAACGAATGGCGGGGACAAAACGGTAATTATAGGCACACATGTGCTTTACGCCCGCCCTCCTTACGGCTTCGAGCATGCGTTTGGATTCTTGGGCTGTTGGTGCTAGGGGTTTTTCGCTGATGACATGCTTCCCTGCTTCAGCTGCCGCTATGCAAGGTTCGGCATGAACATTGTTCGGCGCTGCATTGTCAAATATCTGAATTCTTTCATCCTTCAACATTGCCCTCCAATCCGTATAGTAACCTTCGTATCCAAAGCGTCTAGCTGCCTCTAGCAAGGCTTCCTTTGTTCGACCGCATATGGCTATTAGCCTCGGTATGGCTGGAGGAGGCCAATAGAAGATTTGTATGTCTCGCCAGGCATGGCTGTGGGCTTTACCCATGAAGGCGTAGCCGATTGCGCATCCCTAATTTCTTTTAAGGGATCTGTACGCCGACTCCCACTTCTGGGATCTTCTCCACAGCCCTCCTCACTTCTCCCATAGTTACGAAGCCAACCCTTTCCTCACCCATTGGGTTTCACCCAGTTCTAAAAATTGAGGAAGTGGGATTTAATACATTTCATTTCATTTCATTTCCGTTTCAGCCAAGGGTTCCCTAGCTAAAGCCTACGATGAAGGAAGGATTCTTCGATAGATTTAAGTAATTTCTGAGGAAAAGAAATCTTGGAGGAATAATTGTGAAAATCGGACTTTTCACCGTTCTTTATAACGACCAGCCCCTCGACCAAGTTTTAGACCATCTATCAAAACTAGGCTACCAAGCTGTGGAGATTGCCACTTGGAAGGGAAGTACCCATATAGACCTGGATGCTATCCTTAAGGGTGGAGCATCGGCATATAGGAGGAATATCGAAGAGCGAGGATTTATCATATCATCCTTAAGCACACATTTAGATGGGCAGCTTGTCCTCGGACCTTTGGACGAAAGTACGGATGATTGGTTTAAGGGATCTCCAGATGAGAAGGTTAGGTACGGAAGCGAAAGGATTAAGAAAGCCATAGAAGCAGCGGCAGTCCTCGAGGTTCCCGTAATCAACTCCTTCACAGGCTGTCCTCATTGGGGGAAGTGGTATATCTTCCCACCAGCGAATGAGAAGATCTGGGAAGGTTATTGGAGCCTCTATAAGGAGCGATGGCTTCCAATCCTCGATTATGCTAAGGATCATGATGTCAAAATTGCCTTTGAAACGCATCCACAAGAAATGAATTACAACCTCGAAACAGCCAAGCGCCTCCTCGAGGTAAGTGAAAACCATCCATCAGTAGGCTTTAACTACGATCCTAGTCACTTCCTTTGGCAACAAATGGATCCGACGGCCTTCATATATGAGCTTGGTAAGCGCATATTCCATATGCATGCAAAGGATGTAGAATGCTTGCCCTACTCGACCTCCAGGACAGGGGTCCTAGTTACGGGCTCATGGAGCCGTGGGGCTAGAGCCGTACGGTTCCGTACAGTCGGGTGGGGGCAGGTTCCTTGGAAGCCCGTAATCACAGCCCTTCTAGAAGTAGGCTATAACTATGTGGCATCCGTAGAGCATGAGGACCCTACTATGAGCAGGGCTTCTGGCGTCGCCCAAGCCATACAGTTCCTGAAACCCTTACTTCAAGTCGAACCCCCTGAAGTCAAGCCTTGGTGGTAGAGAAGACAACCTAGCATCCCTCACTTTATTTACTTTCTTTTTTCCTTCATTCTAATTGCCCTTTGCCACTTCGTAGTATAAATGAAATAAATGTATAAGAAAAAATGATCTTTAAGCTTTGTGGCTTAATTATGGTTTATAGGCAATGGGAGCGTTTTCAGTCTCCGAGTCATGGAGCTGTTTCCGAAAGTTTCCTAAATCGACCAT
>JAGTQN010000089.1:0-1711 GCA_018396395.1 Candidatus Bathyarchaeota archaeon
TAGCCCGCGATATGTTTGAACTCCTGTTCTAGTAAAATAGGAGAGACGGAAATAAATTCAAGTCGCCGACCTTAAAAAATTCCGAGATTTTAAACCGAGTTTTAAAGCTAACCCCCCGCACTAAAAGTTGAGATCAGCGTTTAAATTCTCGGTTATGAGCGCAAATTATATACCCCTATACGGTCCTTCATTCTAAGGGCCTCCATACCGCGGGTCGAAATCCATGCTTTGATGAAATCTTTGATGCTTTAGGAACGTTAAGTCGAGTTAGACTTCAGCGGAAGACTTGTTCCGATATCTAGGATAGTCTGATCTAATCTGTTCGAATCCTATCTAGCCTCAAGTTCATGGGGACAAACCGAGCCTAAGGTAAAGCTTTCATCGATGTCTTTATATTTCAAGCGCAGTATAGAAGGGCAGCATATGCCTCCAGTTTTTCATTAAACGGATTAACTCATAGTTGCAAGCTTCGAAGGTTATGATCTCTAGCAAGATCTTTTCAGTATGTTCGCTTACTAATACAGACATTCTGCTTTTACCTTTAATTTCCATAAGGTCATGCATTAATTCTAATTCAACGTAACCTTCAGCTGTGGAAACCTTTCCTTTCTCTCCAGCCAATGTAAGGTTAAGTTCTTTGGCTATGTTTTCCTGTAAGACAATAAACATTTTTGCCGTATCCTTCAAGGCTTTCGTTTCTATGAAATGCTTCCGCTCTAGATGACCGATTCTTACATAGACCTCTATGTGACAAACATTTTTGGAATTTATACTCTTTTTATGATTGTATGCGCACCTCAACATTACAAACTAGGTTCCTATATGTCGCGCAATAGGTTTGATCCTTGCCTTTCTGACCGCTTCGTAGAGAAAGCGATAGGGAGTATCCAAGCACAAAGATCTGTGAGGGGGCTAAGGCGTTCTCAGCCTCTCTTCAAGAAGTTTGATGGCTTGAGTTTTCAGAACCGGAGCCTTCCTTTTCCTTCGCATAGTCCACAGGATTTCTCCTCGATCTTCGGAACGACTATGCCCCCCTCCATCGTCTCATATTCGAGTCTTGTCCTGATCCTTCCCCTCCCTCCACACTCAGGACATACCTCAAGCTCCTTAGTCAATCTCTCCAAAGAATCGATTTTATCGCTTAGCCTCGCCTCCTCGCTATCTGAGGCGCGGATGAGTCCTTGAAGTCTAAACTTCAGAAAAAGGTCGTCAGGCTTTTCCTTACTTTTCGTAATCCCAAGCTCCTGGCATTCCTGCTCTGGAATCCCTAAACCCCTTTCCACAGCTTCCATGAGGGCCCTCAGCCTCCTTGTCTTCGCCTTTGAGGCTTCGAGCCTCTCCCTAAGCCTCGCAAGCTCTGCCGATAGTGCTAAGTACTCGGCCTTTATCCTAGCAAGCCTAGCATCCTTATCTTCGTCTCGGTTCAAATCCAAAACTAGGACCTTTTCCGTTCTATTCCGTCTTATCTTTCTTTTTCTTACCTTATTCGTATGCCTGCCCTAAGGCTGCCTTGCGAGTATCGGGCCCTCCTTCGTCCATTCTTCGAAGTAGAGGACATGAAGTCTTGGAACGCTTTCGGAAAGGGCTTCCCTCAGCTCGTGATCATGCGTTGCCACTAGGACCTGGCAGTCCAGAACCAACCTAGATATGACGGACGCCAAGGCCCTCTTCCGCTCAAGGTCCATGCTTTGGGAAGGATCATCTAGGATTA
>JAGTQN010000089.1:1726-7063 GCA_018396395.1 Candidatus Bathyarchaeota archaeon
TTCCTGGCTTAGAATGATTCGACAATAGGAGAGCTAGAGCTACAGCATTCATCTGGGCATTGCTGAATCTTGTCGAGATATAGGTTGACTCCTCGGCTCCAAAGGCCTTGATCGAGTATTGGAGGGGTATCTCCTTCTCGATCGTTATTCTCAGGGAGCTGAAGTACGGATGGCTTAGGAGGGACCTATAGTATTCGTTCAGGGTCCCCTCAACCGTCCGGAGGATTGAGGTGGAAGCTTCCCTCCCATATGAGGCGGCGGCTTCTGATATGGTTGCCAGAGTCCTCTCGAGCTGCTTAAGGGAATCTATTCTCGCCTTTAGATCCCTGATACGCTCCCTGATCCTAGGAAGCTCCCTCTCCGCAGCCTTGACTTCCTCCCCATCCCTTAGGTAGGCTACGATCTCCCGCATCATGCCTAAGCTTTCCTTGAGCCTTTCCAGCTCCTCGGATCGCTCGAGCTTAGCCCTTACTTCCTGGAGGTTCCTTATCCTATCCTCAGCCTCCATAAGGAGGGCTTCGTCGACTGAGGAGCTTCCCATAAGGGCTTGAAGATGCCTCTGGGATGTCTCCAGCTCCCGAAGGGCTGTCCTGAAGCCCTCTAGGAGCTCCCTTGCCTCCCTGAGGCTCTTTTCTTCAGCCCCTATCTGGGCATCTATGCCTTCGAGCTCTCCCTCTAAGCGAACCAAGAAATCCTCCTCCAAGGGCCTTCCGATCTTTCCCTCGGCCTCCGACCTCATCTTTCTTGCCCTTTCCTCGAAGTCCTTAAGGCGTTCCCTCAGGTCTCGGAGCTCTCTTAGGCTAGTCTCCAAACTTCTTATCCCATCGAGGATGCTAGCTTCCTCCTTTCTAAGCTCGGCAATCTTGGCCGCTGTCTCGCTTTCTTGGCGCCTTAGCCCCTCTAAGACCTTCCTATGATCGATGGGTTGTATGCACACAGGACAAAGCCTTGGTTTCACCTCTGAAAGGTACTTGATGGCTGATGAGACAATCTGGTCTAGGGATGAGAAGGAACCGATCTTTCCTCTGATGTCCTCCAGCCTCAGCCTTAGCTCCTCTAGAAGCCCCTCATGCCTTCCCTCATCGCCCCACTTCTCGACGATCTCATCGATCCTAGACTGAAGCATCCCTATGCTTTCCTCGAGGCGCTCTAGGTCATGAATGGCACCAGAAACTGTTCTTTTTAGGGCTTCAAGCCCTAAACGCTTTGTCCTAAGGTCCTGGATCTTGGCTTCTAGTCCCCTCACCTTGGCATCAAGGGATTCAAGGCTCATTGGTCCAAAGCCCTTAAGCCTCTCTCGGGCTTCATGAAGCCCCTTTGAAGCCCCCTCAAGGCGCAGCCTCATCGTTTCAGCCCCAATTAAAGCCTTCACCCTGGCTTCGCTAAGCCCATCCAGATCTTTCTCGAGGTTGGAGAGGGCTTCCTCAAGGGATGCCAAGGAAGGCTCTGGCCGAGCCCTGGGCTTCATAGGGATCCGCATATCTTCCGCAAGCTTTGAAACTCCTTCCAATAGTTTCCCTATGTTTATGCAGGCTTCGGGGATCTCAAGGTCCGACTTTCGGCAGCCCTTGGAGATAAGCGTCTCCCTCTCCTTTTCCATCCTCTCCTTCAGATGCTCGGTGAACTGGATCCTGTCCCTCTCTAGGGCTTCTATTTGCCTTTCCATGGCCCTGATCTCCCTCGGAATCTTCTTTCTTTCTTCCAAAACTTCCACAAGGTCCCTGAGAAGCCCTAATCCTAAAAGCTCGTCTATGGCTCTGCTCCGCTCCTCAGAGCTCTCCGATAGAAGCGCCCTTATGGCTTCCTGATGAAGGTAAATGGTCCTTGGAAAGTCCTCGGGTGAAAGCCCCATCAATCCGTTTATGAATGCTTGAGCACTATCCTCCCTGAGGATCCTTCCCTCATGCGTTCTCACTTCCAGATCGGACTTACCTCTTGTGGTAGACTTACCCCTCCTTCGGCTTCTTGTAACTACGATTTCCCTAGTCCCGTCACTGAGGGTAAGGCTTACGATGGCCTTCCCCTCGGGATGGAAAAGGTTTACTATGGCATCTTCGAGTCTGAAGTCAGGGCCAGTTAAATAGGGAAGTTCTCCTGTGAGGCACCATTCAATCGCTTGGAGAAGGCTACTCTTCCCAACACCGTTTGGTCCGTAAAGGAGATTAGCCCCTTCGTTAAAGTGGCACTCGAACCTTTCATTGATGCCCCTTATTCCCTCGGCCGAAAGGCTAATGATGGAAAAGGGCATTCAGACTACGCCTCCTATTCCATCAAACCCTATTCCCTAACCTTTACCCCTCCTCGCCCACAAGCTGTCTTATGAGGGAACGGATCCTTTCAATCGCCGCCTCCTTCCCGCCTCGCCTCATATCCTCCAGGAGCACTTCGAGAAGCTTGGCATCTTCCTTCTCAGGTAGTCTCTTCCGGAGTTCATAAAAAAGACGGGCGTATGGATCGCTCATTGTGGATCCAATATAAAATTACACATCGTTCTTTATTTAAAAGCATTAAAATCGAATTTAGTCTTTGTTGTCAAGTGGCTACATAAAACTTCACAGAATAGCCTAGCCCTTGACTAGGTGGGCAAGGTTGCCAGGTAAGAGAATCCTCTTCCTGGCATTAGGAAGCCTTAGCTAATATGAATAGGGAAGGGGAGATAGAGGGAGTAGGAATAAAGGAATTCAAACAAGCTCATTCAAAAGGAGCGTTAATTTTAATCAGGATGCAGGATGGAATACAATTTTCCGAATACAAGCTTGCCAACAGACTTGAAATTCTTTTTAGAAATCGCTCTCCCAGAAGCCATGTTTCCGTGAAGAAAAGGCTGAATGCCGAGAAAGTTGGAATACATCCGAGCATCAGGCTGATCAATTGCCCCTATTTATTTTACGGTCCATAACATTCACCGATCCAAATGTATTTTTCGCAAGGGCGAAAAATTATTATTATAAGAAACAAACATGCGATTATAAATAGAGCGTATAGTATCAACATTCAACGCCTACATTCATTCATGATTTGAAGAATATCGACCAATACTTTTCTTATAGATGCATCGATGTCATCCTTTTTGAGAATAATCATCAACCTATCGAATATCAAGCTTTGCTCAATATCAGAAGGAAAGCCTTTTATCCGTATCTTTGAAATAGTGGAAGCGTTCATTATCGTGAACGATTGGTTCTATCCAGTATTTTGATCCTAAAGGAAAAATGAAAACCTGTACTTTGTTCTGACATTCGACCTTGTTATTCGATAGCCAGAAAACTCAGAGGCGCCATCGGAATCCATACCCAAGTCTTGCCTTGATTCCTTACACCTTGATGCCTTACAGAACGGAATTGTGACATATCGAGTATTCGACTTGATCGACAAGAAATATAAGATTGGCGTGATAAGGAGAAAGAAATCGTCGTTAACAATGGCGAGGGAAATGCCTGAGGTGAATTGGCTTCAATGGTTGATAGCTGTCATTACGGCTTTCTCTATAGGGTTAACTAAAACGGGAATTCCAGGTCTAAGCGTTTTGTTCATACCTTTGATGGCCGAAGTTTTCCCGGCAAGAGCATCAACGGGCATCGTTCTGCCAATGTTGATGTTCGCCGACATTTTCGCCGTAGCCTATTACAGAAAGCATGCCGTGTGGCCCCAACTTTTCAGGCTTATGCCTTGGACAGCGTTAGGTATAGTAATAGGATATCTGGCATTGGGCAGGGTCAACGATGCTCAATTAAAGCCAATAATCGGTGTTATAATTTTGATAATGCTTGCTATCAATTTCCTATTGGGTAACCGTAAGGAAAAGGCCATTATGCCCGGTAACCATTGGTTCGCTGCTGTTATGGGAGTAGCCGCAGGCATAACGACCATGATGGCAAATGTGGCTGGAACGATAGTGTCCATCTACTTTCTTGCTATGAAGCTTCCAAAGAACGAATTCATCGGCACGGGTTCTTGGTTCTTTCTCATCCTCAATTGGTTTAAGTTGCCTTTCAGCATGAACTTAGGACTCATAAACATCAATTCGCTGCAGCTAGACATTATAATTTTTCCAGCAGTTGCTCTAGGCGCATTGGTGGGCATAGTGTCCCTTAAACGAATTCCCGAAAAGAAGTTCACGGTCATTGTGCAGCTTCTTGCTGCCATAGCCGCGGCAAGTCTTCTCATCCAGGGATGCCTTTAGAAACGTTTATGGCATTAGCCATTTTCTTTCCGAGGCAAAAAGAAGAGGCAAGCGAAACTTTTGAGAAAAATTGAATGAAATCTTAAATCAGTTAATTTGATTTTCGAAAGAAAATAACTGGAAAGCCATTGTCAAATTAGTTGAAGAGTTAAATCAACGCTGGAAATTGGAACCATAGCAACCAAAAAAGTAGCAGCCGAAACTTGGACTTGCTCAGTCTGCCACCATATCAAGATGCCAACCACCTCTTTTTCTGCAGAAATGTGATCAAAGAAACATAAGCACCTAGAGTTAAAATCTGAAGGTCTTCGCATAGCTCTTTAAAATAAAAAAGGCAAAAGGTATAAAAGCTCTGCCTCTTTTGCTTCTTTTTCTAAATCTTATATAATTTCGAACTCTATCGGCACCTTTTTGGTCTCGACTCCTCTGTTGTGAAGATAATATCCCAGGCATCTATTTCTGGTCTTCCTATTACAATGTCTAAGTCTTCTCTCAAGTTTTCCGCCACCTCAAATAAAACTCTGCCTGCACTTCAACGCCCTGAAAAAACAACTTCAACTAGACATTCTCCGATGATCCTTAGTCTACATTCTTTATCAGCATTTTTGATTGTATGTATCTTCTCAGGCTTTTCAAAGGGTATGAAAGCAGGAGCTTATCTGGAAGTCTTTTGGAGATGACGCTTCGGCTAGCTCCAGTATCTACAAGGCATTTAAGTTCAAGGGTTTTTTCTTTATATCTAATCTCAACATCTGCAGTTGCCTGTTTCGTTTCTTTCTTCACCTCCTCAAACCCGTATTCAATTATAATTTATCCATTTTGAATTTAAATTTTTAGAGTTTTGTCAACTTTAAATCTAAAATCCTATGTCAAACATTAATTTTCGCAAAACAAATTTTAGGCATACTGAAACCTAAGCTATGGAGAATAACATTGAAACATTCGAAAAGGAGCTGAATTCTATTATTAGGACTTGCGATGAGAAGATCAAGAGTTATAAAGAATTGCTTGAGAGTATCGGATGATAAAAGGCCCTGCTTTATCTCTGCTTGAACTAAATAATGATACAAAACAAAGGTTGTTTTCATTAATTGACATATTAAAAAAGATCGCTTATATTAAGATGATGTGGCATGCTTTTTCTGACTGTAAAA
>JAGTQN010000087.1:0-1450 GCA_018396395.1 Candidatus Bathyarchaeota archaeon
GGCATAGATGAAAGGGTATAGTATAGTAGTATGGACTGTATGAAACGGCATAGATGAAAGAAAGCAATAAAAGGCTTCCAAGCCCCATATACTATGGGTTTAAAGCCTAGGAAAGGAGTTTTTCATGTCCGATAAACTGCGCCTTTTGGCTGTGGGGGCCCATGTGGCCGATGTGCCAAAAAGGGCTGGCGGGACCCTTGCTAGATATGTGAAGGAAGGACATAAGGTCTTCATGGCAACCTTATCCTTCGGAGAGACCATGGAATCCTACCTCCTCTGGAGGAAGAAGCCTGGAATAACGATCGATGAAGTCAGGGCGATTAGAGAGCAAGAATTCCTCGAATCCTGTAAGATCCTTGGTGTTGAGCCCATTATGCTTCGCTTCGAGGATAACTTCCCCCTCCATCCCCTGCCTAAGGAGGCCCCCGAGAAGGTTGCGGAACTGATCCGCAGGACGAGGCCACACATCCTTCTCACCCACTGGTTCCTCGAACTCTACGACGACCATCGTATCACGGGAAAGCTCGTTTCAACGGTAGCCAGAGATTTGGCTGCGGATCCAAAAAGCCTTAAGGAAAAGGGCCTTGAGCCTTGGTCCGTCGAGGATGTTTACTTCTTCGAGCCTAGCATTGGAGAAGCCGATCCATCCAGATTCATACCGGATCTCTACATCGATGTAACGGATGTTTGGGATCGTAAGCTAGAATGCCTTAAGCCCTTCTGGTTCAGCCAAACAGATGTGAGCGATTACTATACTACGGCAGCCCTTTATTGTGGCGGCCAAGTAGGGGTAAAGTATGCCGAACGCTTCGCCCAACATAGGATTAGAAGGGTCTTCAAACTTTTTCCAACGTCTCGATTACTTGGGGGACAGTAATAGTAGTATAGCGTGCCCATAGCGTAGTGGAAGGAAGGACCTTCGATAAGATAAGATAAAATTAAGATGATCATAAGATTGGATTTTTCTGATAGAATCCAATCTTGATCGAGGGCCTTTCTTTTATAGGGCTTCCGCGCATCTTCAAATAAGATCGGAGGTGGATCCTATGCCGGCTTCCAGAAGGAGGTTTTTTGAAGCCATCGAAAGGAAGGAGCCCGATTGCGTTCCTATAACGGATCTGGGCCTCGATCCTCCAATCGTTGAGGCGATAACGGGGGAGCGCCTTGAAGGTTTTAGCATGGTAGCCCCCTCCGGAAGGGATCTTTGGGAGACCTCCATAAGGGGAAGGCAAGCCCTTGCAAGGGCTTGCCTCAAGCTCGGCTTTGATGCCATCCCAGCCGTAAGCGACTACTCCCTCGCTAGCAAGGAAGCCGTGCCTAAATTCGTCTCAGCCACTAGGTTCATCGATGAATGGGGGAGGATTATGGATGCAAGACCTGAGACCAAGACAACCTGGTGGGTTGGAGGGACTTTGGATACCGAGGAAGCCCTTTTAACCCTTAAGACCCT
>JAGTQN010000087.1:1743-7150 GCA_018396395.1 Candidatus Bathyarchaeota archaeon
ACCTTCAACTCTTCAGGGAGTTTGAACTCCCAAATCTTAGAAGAATTATCGAATTTGCTGATAAAAGGGGTATTCCAGTCCTCAAGCATTCCGATGGAAACCTTTATCCAATTATCGATGACATGCTCGAGGCTGGAATAAAGGGCCTTCATCCGATAGAGCCTGGAACCATGGATCTGGCTGACATTAAGCGAAGATATGGGAATCGCATCTGTCTTCTAGGAAACGTAGACTGTCGGTACGTTTTGCCCTTCGGCTCCGAAGAGGATGTGAGGAGGGATGTAAGAAGGTGCATAGATGCAGCGGCGGAGGGGGGAGGCTTCGTCCTTACTTCGAGTAATTCCCTCCATGCTAACTGTAAGGTTGAAAACGTCTATGCCATGGTCGATGAAGCTAGGGAATATGGGAAGTATCCATTACGGGTAGGTCGATAGGGGCGGAAAAGATAAAGATAGAAAGAAAGATAGGAATAGGAATAGTAAGGGATCGAGGACTGAGGGACTAAAGGATCCATTATGGAAAGCCTTAAAGGGAATTTGTAAGTCTTCCGAACCGGAGGATCCTTAACAGATTCCCTTGGATGGTATACTTTCTCCCTTTTTATATGCTCTGATCTTGAAAATTTTTTCTAAAACCTCTCAACCTTTAGCGGAGTATATAAGAACGTAAAATTGTGAAAGAATGCAACAAAACATTCCATTTATTTTTTCTAATGTTTTGTTTCAGTTATGTTAAGAAAATCTGGCTTGCATAGGGCGTTTGGAATTGGGGGAAATCATGAAATGGAGAAGAACCACTATCAAAGTAATTGAAACATCAGGCATTTTTCGTGTATCGCATAACATGCACTTAAGTTACGCTTCCAAGGGTTGCTTACCTCCTTTAATATGAAAAGGAAGCCCCTTAATTAGGGATCAGCCCATATTAAATGTAAAATAAAATCTATTTTCTATAGATTCCTATATATTATACATAGATAATCTATATTATCCTGTAGCATAATCGTTCCCTTGAACGATGAGCATTGTAGAAATTGTCCTCTTATTGGGATTCCTCCTTTCCTTCCTTATGGCTATAGCCCTTGGAGGAAACGATGCAGCTACGCCTACAGACTGTGTCGTAGGTGCGAGGATCCTAACCATCAAGAAGGCCATTTTGCTCTTCGCCATTTTCACGGCCATCGGAGCCCTAAGCCAGGGCTTTATGGTCATGAAAACCATAGGAACCGGCATCGTACCTTCGATAGATCTCCTTGGAGCCATCATCATCGTTCTATCAGCCTTTACATGGATCATGTTCTGTAATTTCTACGGTCTTGAGATATCCGTTACCCATTCGGTAGTTGGCAGTGTCCTTGGTTATGGAATGGCCTGCTACGGTACTGGAGGAATTCGTTGGGACCTAATCCATATGGTCATCATAAGCTGGTTCTCATCCCCCCTATTGGCTATCTTCCTCGCTTTTCTTTTATACAAGCTCCTCGCCTCTACGATAGAAAAGTTCAATAGCCTAGGGAATGCTATGCCCTACGCCCTCATCCTAGCCCTTTGCTACTCAGCCTATGCCTTCGGAGCGAATGACATATCAAATTCGACTGGCGTCTATGTTACTGTTACGAAGATAGTCTTGGGCAATCCTCCCGAATACAATGTCATGATCCTTCTGGCAGCCTTTGGAAGCCTAGGGGTAGCCGTGGGGGGCTTCCTCCTAGGACCAAAGGTAATAGAAACCGTAGCCTTTAAAATCATAAGGCTCAGCATCTTGGGCGCTACTTCAGCGGAGCTTTCCAATGCTCTAACAGTCCATCTTTTTACAACCCTTTCTTACTTCTTTTTTGGCTATGGAATGCCCATATCAACATCCCTAGCCAGTGTGGGAGCCCTCGTTGGCGTAGGCCTCGCCAGCTATGGAACCTCCGGAATCAACAGAAGAACGGTTACGATACTTTCAATGGGATGGGTTGCTACAGTTTTTGTAACCGCGCTCCTAAGCTACGCTCTATATTCCCTCCTCTTCCCTTATGTGGGACCTATCGTAGGATGAATGGAATGAGATGAGATGCCCCCTCTTTACGGAGGTTCTCTTCCTTTGGGCTAGGAAGTAAAAAAGCTTATTTTGCTAAAAGGTGCTTAAGTCTTTCTAGGAAGAATGTTGTACAAGGGACATGCAAGCGTTTGGCTTGGAAGGAGAAGAGAAAGGGACATTCTTAAGCTTTCTGAGGGGCATTTTAAAAAAATCATCGACTTAGCGACGCTTCTTAGGAACTTTATGAAAGCTTTCTTAGACAACAATCTTGAGGAAAAGGAAAAAATGTTCAAGGAAATTTTCAATTTGGAGCGTGAAGCCGACGATGTGAAGGAAAGCATTATCGTAGAGCTATCAAAAGGGCCCTTCCATCCCATGGACAGGGAAGACATTATGAGGCTTATCCTAACCATGGATGATGTCGCTGACAATATCAAAGCAGCGTCGAGGAAGCTGATGTATGTGGATTCCTTGGAGATCCCTGATGATATAAAGAAGGACATCCTCGAGCTGACAAACATGGTTTTCAATTCGATAAAGAGGCTAGGGGAAGCCCTAAAGGCCCTTGTGGAAGGCTCGAAGGAGGTTTTAAAGCTTGCTGACAGCGTTGAGAGGGCGGAAGAAGCCATAGATGAGTTCCGGGTTGGCCTTATAGCTAGGGTCCTTAAGTGGGGGGAAGGGGCTCGAAGGATAAGCGTATTGCTTATGCTGAAGGAGGCCATCGAAAACCTAGAAGCTGCGGCCGATGGGACGGAGAATGTCGCCGACATCATAAGGGTTATCGTGGCTGGATAAACGTTTAACGTTCCGATAGAAGGCTCCTTGAAGCTTCTTCCTTGAAAAAGATTAAATAAAAAATCATTTCTTCTTCTCGCCTCATCTTCGAGAATCGTATAGCGATGGGAAGCTTTATCATCTTCTTACTAAGTTATACCTATGGTTGGCTTGAAGTCTCCGGCAAAGTTCGCCTTTACTTTAACCTTCCTTTTAGCTTCAAGCCTTTTGATCTACCTCTATTACGATAAGCTATCGCGCTTCTTCTTGGGAACGAATCCCTTCTTTCGGGGCCCCATCATATTTTTCCTCTGCCTTTTGGGAGCCGTTTCTATCGTTTTTCCCGTTCCTTATACGGCCGTCATCCTCTGCCTATCGGCTAGGATACCTGAATTAAACCCCCTTGAGATAGCCCTCTGGGGAGGGTTTGGCTCCGGACTTGGAGAGTTTCTTGGCTGGGTCCTGGGGAGGAACTTCGAATCCCTAGTCCAAGATTCTATGTATGGAAGGAAGTTAAGGGCCTTCTCGAAGCTCATAAGTTCTGGAAGGGGGAAATGGCTTATACCCATCGCCATTATGGCCTTCGCCTATACCCCCTTGCCCGACGATGTCCTTTTCATCATCCTAGGTGCCGTGAATTATAGCCTTGCAAAGGCTATCATTCCATCGATCATCGGAAAGGCTGCTATGCTATACACGATAGCATTCTTCGGCCAAACCATTGGTTCCTCCGTTTCCCTACTGCCTGATTGGGCTTTAGTGATCCTTACACTAGCCCTCGTTGCAGCATTCCTCATCTTTATAGAAGCCATCGATTGGGAGGGGCTTGTGAAGCGCATCGCCGAATGATCGATTTCAAGGGAGCAGGTCCGTAGCTAGGCACTGTTCAAATAAAAAGAGAACAGCTTAAAAATTTATCCATGTAAGGTTAACTTAATCTGATTGATATGTCTAAAGAAGATGAAATACTAGAAGAATTGAAAAGGATTAGACAACTGTTAGAGCCTAAACCCGCTCCTCCCCCACCACCTCCACCAAAAGGGTTAATGAACGAGTTTAAGGCCTTCATTTCACAATATCGAGTTATGGGGATGGCTGTTGCCTTTATTCTCGGTTTATATCTTGGAGCCCTAGTGCAGGCACTTGTTAACGACTTAATCATGCCCATAATCCAGATCGCCACACCCGGTATCAAATGGGAACTTATTGAACTAGGGCCCTTCCGGGTAGGTCACTTCATAGGCGCCTTAATAACATTCATCATCGTAGCCTTTGTAATCTTCATTCTAGTGAAAATAACGAAAAAATGGGGAATAGAATGATCATTAGCTTCCCTTCCATTCTTGATCGTAGAGTTTATGGAGATCGAGAAAATCGCTATTAATCAAGGATATGGCTAGTTTTCTTGAAGCCCATGGATGTGTCTCCATTGTCAGAGCAATAGATGCCATGATTAGAATTGACGAATTTTTACTGGTATTCTAATTTGACCAATCGGAGCCTTTTATCCCTTTATGAAAGCGTTCATTGTCGCCTCGCTTCTTTGGATGAAGTTGTCAGAATCTCTTTTGCCGCACACTGGTTTGTGGCAAAAAGAGATTCGGATAGCAAGAGCATTTAGGAAATTGTAAAAACAAACATCCATTCGCTATCCTACGTTTCTTTTACTTCCTATTTCCTTTATCCTAAGCATCCCCAGCTAAGCATTCTGTTGATTTTAGAGCTTTAGCTCCCCAATATCCGATAGGCTATTTAGATCGTTCAGCTTCAACTTTCCGTCGGAAATTGTATAGAGCACATCCTCGATATACAAGGCTCTTTTTACGAAATACCTCTCTTCCAAGGGTCCAGAAGCCTCGAGGTGCGTAATCCTTCCAACCAAATCAAGCTCTGACTCCCCTATACGAAAGATGTAGATGCCCTGCCAAATGTAATCCCCATAGGCGTAGGGCGGGACTCCCTTTGGATAATTTTCTTCGTCGATCTCTGCAAGGAGAATCGGAAGGATGAGGATTCCCCTTCGCTTATCGAGTAATAGGGCCTTATGGTCCCTAAGGATTGGGGAATAGGTTCCACGATCCCCGACTTCATACTTTGCGATCTCCCTAGGCCTTTCGATATCCCTTATGTCAAAGATGGATATCTTGATTCCTTGGTACCAGGCAAAATCCTCGGAGGATCCGGCTTCTACAGTCTCCTTTCCTATGCCTATAATGAGGCCATCGCCGTAAGGATGAAGATAGTCAGAGTATCCGCTTATCTTCAGGGCTCCAAGGGCCTTGGGATTCCTAGGATCCTCTAGATCTATAGTGAAGAGAGGGTCGACCTTCTTAAAGGTCACAAGGTATCCTCGGTTTCCAAGAAACCTGGCAGAGTATATGGTCTCTCCGGGGGCGAGGCCTTCGAGCCTTCCAACGATGGAAAGGCTTTGATCGAGGACGTAAAGGCTATTGGATGAAACGAAGCCCCCTTCCCTCGAATAGCTATGAACGGTCGTTGCAATCCTGAAGTATCCGTTATGCTCATCCATGGAGAATTGGTTCAGAACATGTCCCGGTACAACCCCACTCGCTTCATACTCGATTTCGCCGGAATCCATGATGCGAAG
>JAGTQN010000088.1 GCA_018396395.1 Candidatus Bathyarchaeota archaeon
ACCCCGTCCCAACCCTTAAAAATATATACAAAGAAAAAGAAAATCATGGCTTCAGGAATGCCCTTGGCAAAAAGGGCCATGATCATAGGGCTTGATTCCGCAGTCCCGGGGCTTGTGAGAAGATTTGCATCGGAAGGAGTCCTTCCCAATATAAAGAGACTTATGGATGAGGGTGTCTTCGGTGAAGGCTACGCAACACATCCTACCCTGACGGGCTCCAATTGGACTAGCATTGCCTCTGGCACTTGGCCTGGAACCCAGGGTACTACGGGCATGTGGACCCACTTCAAAGGCGAACCCTTAAGCATCGTTCACTCAAGCTTCCTATCCCATTCATCCATATGTGAGCGCCTCTGGGAGGCTGGAGAGAGGATTGGTAAGAAGTCGATTCTGATGAAGTATCCATGCTCAGTGCCTCCAACGATTAAGAAAGGCCTTCAGGTTGAGGGATCGGGAGCCCCTTGGTACGGCCTAGATCCCTTCGAGATAGCTCCATGCATGGGCTTCTCTACCGAGAAATGCCCAGGGGCGCGAAGCATCGAGCTCAAAGAGGCGGAAGGATGGAGGAATGTCCCCGAAAGCTTCTCGAAACCTCTAGAATGCCTAGTGGAAATAAAGAGCAAGAGTGCAGAAAGCAAGATTACCTTTAATGTTCTCGTTATAGATTCGGAGGGGAAAGGCTACGATCGTATAATCATCTCAAAATCGAAGGATGTCGAAAAAGCGGTTGCAAGGCTATCCGTAGGCCAGTGGAGTGGCTGGATTACGGAAGATTTCGATGCTAAGATTCCGTTGTATATTAGATACAAGGAAGGATCAAAGATCGTTTATGAGGATGTTCCAATCAAGCGTTATACGGGCACCTTCCGTTTCAAGCTCATTGAACTTTCTTCCGATGCCAAATGCTTCAGGCTTTACCAGAGCCAAGTGTTCCCAAGGACTGGCTTCACTTGGCCAGAGCATATCGCTAAAGAGCTTTTTGAAAATGTTGGGCCTTTTCAGGAGCATATCGGTCCCCATGCTTACTATAATAACTGGGTAGATGACGAGACCTTCCTAGAGGAACTGGAATATCAAGCTTGGTGGCTAGGAAAGGCGACAGATTATCTGATGAGCCGCTATGAATGGGATCTTTACTTCCTCCAATGGCATGGATTGAACCATGCCCAGCATGCCTTCTGGGGTGGGATCGATCCTATCAGTCCCTGGTACAAAAAAGCCATGGCAGAGAAGTATTGGAAGTACTTTAGGCGTTTCTATGGAGCGGCGGATAAGATGGTGGGCGACATAGTGAAGCATGCGGATGAAGAAACCCTTATCGTAGTAATTTCTGACCATGGTCACATTCCCTACGTGTATGGAACCGCCATGATCACTAACGCCTTGGCTAAGGCAGGCTTAATAGGTTATCGAATAGGCTCGAAGGGAGAGGTTATTGTAGATTGGTCCCGAACGAAGGCCTATCCCATAGATGCTGTCCATATTTTTGTTAACCTTAAGGGCCGAGATCCTGGAGGCATCGTAGAGCCAGAGGAGTACGATGAGGTCTGCGAATCGGTGATAAGCACCCTGTATGGCATAAGGGATCCAAGGGGAAGGTGCCCCATCGCTTTTGCCCTGAAGAAGGATGAGGCTGAGATGATGGGGCTCTATGGAGATCGGGTAGGCGATGTTATCTACGGTATGGCCGCCGGATATGGAAGCTCCCTTGAGCTTACGAAGGGGCTTGAGGAATTTCTTTTCCTTAAGGGCGCCATATCAGTGACCGATGATAAAGGAATCGGTCAAAGAACAGGTCTGCTTCCCCCAAACACAAGTATCCATGGTTCCAGTTTACCTTCATCAAGACTCGGTCTTGGCTCCATAAAGGTTCCTTTGATCATGTACGGACCGGGAGTGAAAAGGGGCTACATCATGAGACAGGCTTTCAGGATTATAGACATCGCTCCTACAATAGCCTATCTCGTAGGTATACCGAGGCCTTTGCACTGCGAGGGCTCCATTATCCTCGAAGCCTTAGAGGATTAAGCAGAAATGTTTAAGCTTTCTGGCGTAAATTCAAATCCGATTCCCTAGGAAAACAGGTTTATGCGAAAACTCTAGACTAAATCAAGAAAAGGTAAGATAAGATGGCATCTTTTCTTTCATAGCCATAAATTAAAAACGATAAAGAGTCATAAAATTCTAATTCTTCCTAACGATCTTGTAGACCGATCAGTAGAATTGGTCAAGTTTTTTCTGTAGAATCCTTTCAAGGATGTTTCGATTTGTTTCCCATTCAAGTCTCGCGATCTCCGGGAATTTTCCATAAGTCCTATAATAGGATTCCAGAAAGCGAATCGTTGCATCATCGGAAGGATAGCCTGAACCAAAATCTCCATACAGCGCCTTATAGGACTCAAGGACTTCATCCCTCCGTAACTTTGCCAATATCGATGCCGCTCCCACAATAGGATACCTTTCATCAGCGAAGTTCTCGGCTACGATCTCCATCCTTTTATCCTTGCCTTTCAAAAAGCCCTTCAGGCATCTGAGGAAGGCCGTAGTATTGATGCTTGGAGCATCCACATAGGTCACATCAGGCTTGAATCGGCTTATGAGGACGGCCATCTTTTTAGCTTCGAGGAAGTTGAGCCTTCCCTTCCTTACGGCTTCATCGACCTCCCTGGGAGGAACCTCCTGAATTTCCCAGGCTTCGACGCCATCGATTATTAGATTCCTTAGCTCTTTTCTCCTCGATGGCTTTAGGGCTTTGGAATCCTTCACCCCCAATTCGATGAGGTGTTCTATAGCATCCTCCTTAGCGACCACGCCACAAACAACCATCGGACCTATCACGGGTCCCCGACCAGCTTCGTCTATCCCCATAATTCTCCTTGGCATAAGGATCCCAAAATCATGAGGCTAAGGGAGGCGAAAACAGGTTTATGCTATGCTCGTCTAGGCTAAGCCACCTATGACTACCTAAGCCAAGCCTCCTTGACTAGCCATTTTCATGAGTCTCCTGAAGGAGGTTATACCCCTTCCCTTCATGGCTTTCATAACCCTCTTCATGCCATCGAAGTACTTCAGCATCTCCTTCACATCCCCCTCCCTAACGCCTGCCCCTCTGGCAATCCTTCGAATTCTCGATGCATTGAGGACCTTCGGATTTTCCTTCTCCTCTTCCGTCATCGACTGTATTATGGCCTTCCATTTATCAAACCTTTCCTTGGCTACGTCTGAAAAGTCCTCAGGAACCTTATAGCTTAGACCTGGAAGCATCGATAGGATCCGATCAAGGGGGCCCATCTTCCCAATGGCTTCAATTTGTTCGTACAAATCTTTCAGAGTCAGGCGTCCACTAAAGATCGCCTTGGCCCTTTCCTCGCTGATGGAAACCTCAGCTTCCTTCGCCTTCTCAATAAGCCCCTTTAGGTCCCCCATTCCAAGGAGCCTTCCCACAAAGCTTGTGGGGGAGAAGGCCTCTATGTCACCAATCTTTTCTCCGATTCCTATGAACCTGATCTTGGCTCCAGTAGCCGCTACGGCAGAAAGGGCACCTCCTCCCTTTGCCGTCCCATCGAGCTTCGTGATTATTATGGAGCCTATCTTGGTAGCTTCATCGAAAGCCTTTGCCTGAGTGAAGGCTTGTTGCCCTATGGTTCCATCTATGATCAGGGAAATCTCATCGGGCTTTATGGCTTCGGCGATGGATTTCATCTCTTTCATGAGGGCCCCCTCCTCCTTATGGCGGCCGGCCGTATCGATGATGGCGAGTTCATAGCCCTCAGCTTCAAGCTTCCTTAGGGCGTTGATAGCTATCCTCACGGGATCCCTTCCAGAGGGATCGCCATAGACCTGAATATCGGCCGAAGATGCAAGTTGTTGAAGTTGTTCGTAGGCACCAGGGCGATAGGTATCAGTACATACGAGGGCAACTTTGAAGCCCCTCTTCCTGTAGAAATTGGCAACCTTCACGGCTGTTGTAGTCTTTCCTGAGCCTTGGATTCCAACAAAGAGAAGGACATTCAACTTTCCGGGTTTTAAGACATATGGAGGTTGAGCCTCACCACCAAGAAGCCTCGTAATCTCTTCATATACGACCTTGATAACGTGTTCTTTCCTAGAGATACCTGGAGGTACGGCCTCCCTAAGGACCCGGGCTTCAACGCGCTTCGATAGATCTAAGGCGAGTCTTACGTTCACGTCCGCCTGGAGAAGGGCCCTGAGGACATCATTGCAGAGCTCCTTAACGATGGTCTCATCTAAGACTGGTGCCCTAAGGACCTTCCTTAAAGCTTCATATAATGAGGAGCCAAGCTTTCCTAGGGCCATTTAATCGCATCCTTTTCATGGATACGCCTTGAAATATCGGCGTTAAAGAATTCATAGCCTTTGTCTCATATAAAGAAATAAATAGGATATAAATCCATCTCATCGTATCAAATTCAAATTCCTTTCGTATTCTTGATGGGGATGCCGCCTTTTCCATGTCCAGGAGTCAAAAATCTTTCGTCAAGATCATGCATAGTCCTATAAAAAAAGGCAACTATGAGCGCTAACGTATTAAGTTAAGTCCGATTATTCCTGCCATCTATACGATGGATTGACCTGTCGAATTGGTACGATTCTCCCTATTTTTCAGCCTTTTCCGGGCAGTCCTTAACCCTATCCGTAAAATGATCTGCCAAATATTGATTGTACATTCAAGCGGACTTAACTTAGCACCTTAGTTAGGGGAATGCAAAGGTTCCCTTTCCATTGCTTTGGAAAGCTCTTTACGAAGTTGAAGTAAAAATGATGTTTTCGCAAAATAGCCCGGGGGAGATTCGAACTCCCGTCGGCGGCTCTCCTCTCGATGGGAAGTTGAAGGGAACCAAAGGCCGCTATGCCAAGCCGCTTAGACTTTGGCCACTACACCACCGGGCTAGGATTCTGATTGGCTAGGATCATAATTAACCTTTATGTTCTATTTTTCCCAGAGAGGTTGAAGGGTTTTCCATCCTTCAAAATCTTTTCCGGAATAATCTTTTCCCATTTTTTTAGGAGTCTTAGATCCTCCTCTACATTCCTTAGCTCGTCCGGGAGCATCTCTGGAATCTCATCTTTTATAGGAAAGAAGCGATTGCACTTTGGACAGACAATGATCCCTTCAACAATTTCCTCCCTCTCCTCGAAGACGTAAAGCTCTAAAGGGTGATGCTTATCTATAGGGCAGGCAAGGATCTCCATCAAGCGACGTTTCAAAGATAATCTACCCCTATCTGATAGAACTCCTGCCATTATTATGCTTTGAATGTTTTAAATTTTCTGAGAATCGTCTGGGCTTCCACTGCCTATACGATCATGAAAAATAAGCTGGCGCATAGGAAGCATGATTAGGCTTTCCATAGCAAGCCGTAGGCCACAGCCTCTCAAAACCTAGGAAGCCTGGCTTTGGGCGTCAAGCCGTATGTATGGTATGTATATAAGCCATCTAGGCTCCATAATCAAAAGCCTATCTAACCTTTTTTAAGCCGTTCCCCTTCCCACAGCGACATATGGAATGCCTATTTTCTTCGCCTCCTCCGGATCCACTATCCTTCCAAAATCAACGATTACTGCTCCTCGATGGGCCAAGGCCTTCACGGTTCCGAGGTTAAGCTGCCGAAAGGCCTCATGACCCACCGCCAAGACGATGCAATTCACGTTCTCAAGACAAGCATCTAGGCTCTTGGCAGCTATAAGCCCTAAGGCTTGCAATTCGGTGGCTGAAAAATGGGGATCATAGACTTGAACCCTTGCACCATTTTTTTCCAGCATCCTTATCACCTCGATGGCTTGGGATCCCCTGGCCTCCCTCACATTCGCCTTGTAAGATACGCCCAAAAAGGCTATTCGACTCCTCCTCAAGCCTCGCCCCGTTGCCCTTATGGCTTCCGCTATAAGTTTCGCGTTATGCCTGACAACAGCCTCATTAGCCTTTCTAGAAGCCTCCACGACTCTAAGATTACAGCCATACTCTTCAGCAAAGCTCGATAGAAGACGGACGTCCTTGGGCAAATGACCTCCGATCCCAATACTCGGAAGTAGAAGGTGGCAGTAAGGCTGGGTGACGGCAGCATTCTTGGCTTCGACATAATCAATTCCTAGCCTTTCACATAATACGGCAAGTTCATTCGAGAGGGAAAGGCTAACAAAGCGATAGGCGTTCTCAAAGAGCTTTACAGCCTCAGCCGTTTTTATACTGCTTACAGTTACAATGGGAGACTTTACGATAGTTCTTAGAACGAGGGAAGCCACCTTCAGGCTCCTTTCATCTATGGCACCTAAAATCCTCGGAAAGCTTTCCAAATCCCTTAGAGCTGAACCAGGGGAAGCCCTGATGGGACTGTAGGCAAGACCAAAGTCTTTGCCGGCGCCTAAGCCTGAGAAACGCTCAACATTGCCCTTCACAATCTCTTCAGTAACTCCCGGCGCTACTGTACTGCTGACAATGATTAAGGAACCCGGTTTTAAGCCTTTCCCTACGGATTCTGAGGCCTTCATGAGGGCTCCATAGTCAGGACGGTTGTTCTCATCTAAGAGGGTAGGAACAAGGATATTGATCACATCTGCCTTATTGATCGCTTCTTCTATCTCAAGTGTAGGGATAAGGGCTGATGAATTTACAAGCCTCTTTAGAAGGGTCTCCAGACCAGGCTCATCTAAGTGGGACCTCCCTTCCTTAAGGGCTTCGACGACGACTGGATTGGAATCTGCCGCCAATACCTTGAAGCCTGCTTTAGCGAAAAGGCAGGCTGAGGGGAGACCCATGGCTCCGCAGCCAACGACTGTCACGGTCAGTTCTCCATTTTCAAACCTTTCCTTGAATTCCTTGGAAGAAAGGCTAAGAATATTCAAGGACATCTACCATCGCTATTTTAAGTAGAATTGCGCTATTAAGATATCTCCAAAGGCTAGAGCTTTTTTTATTAAGGCTCTTTGAAGGTTTCTTTGGGGTTTTCTAAAGCTTCCTGATAAATCGTTTGGCATGGCTTACGGATACTGACAAGATAAGCCCATCATCCTAGTGGTGGGGTCCCTGGGGTTTGATGGAATCTTAGGTGGTTGTATCCGTATGCCAGGATCTGG
>JAGTQN010000090.1 GCA_018396395.1 Candidatus Bathyarchaeota archaeon
TTGTCCTCTGGCTCGCCAAATATTACTGGGGCTCCTGCAAGGCTATCTCCATACTCGAAGACGGCGACGCCTATATCCCGCTCTACTAAGGCCCCGCCATAAACCCTTAGCCTCCTGCGGCCGATGGGTTTTAAGCCCAATCTTTCAAGCACGTCGCGGGGGATCGATGCGAAAACCGCGCCAGTATCGACGAGTAGCTCAACATCATCGAACTTTGACATGTCAGTTGGATTGTATACGCGAACTTTAACGTAGATGAAGCCCATATTCATATCATAAGTATAAGCATGTTTAAATTCGAATTTAAGCTTGCTAAGTGAACTCTGCTTCAGGGCTCGAATTCTTTCACCTTCAACCGCATTGTTGTTGCGCAACGAGACTTGATGGGTTTATTCATGGAGGAAAGGATCTGGCAGCGAGGCATGATAGGCCCTCCATTTTGTGTTGAAGCCGTTATGGCTTGCAGATCCTTAATGATAGGATGCGTTTTTCGTAGGATAGGGCTCTCAGAAAGCTTCGATATAGGCTTAAGTTAAGTCTCTTTGTTTATTTCGTTTATTGACATGCTTGAACAGCATGAGGCTCCATGTAGCATGAGTTCAGCCAATTCAAGGAACCTTAAATAGTTCTCGTGATATGCGGGAGTACAAGCTTGACCAATTTAATCTTTTTTCGGCGCTTCAATAAACGGACAAGGGTCGGGTCAATGGTCTTCGCATAGTTTTTCTCTTTAAAATTTAAAATTTATAGGACTTTACGAGACTTTCTATCGTTTTCAGATATTCCTCCGTTTTCTTGAGTTCCTCTTCGACGTCCTCTTGGTCTAAGGTCCCCTCATGGAAGCCTAGTATGTGCAACTTATAGGCTCTCGCGTAAAATTTGTCGTCGATTCCCAGTTCAGCGAGCTTCGGTTTTTTTGGCTAGGAGTGTTCGCAGCATGTTTTTCTCTCCTTGTAGCTGGAGGGTTTGCCTATCCCGCTTGTTACGAGGAGTAGGTCTGTGGCTAGGATTACTGCTAGCCATGCTTTCTCACTGGCATCTCTAAGCAGGGGGTCCCGCTTCTCCACAAACTTTTTGTACCCATCATTAGCATAGGCTAAGGTCCTGAATGCTTCGTTAACGAGCATTCGGAACGCCACAAGAGTCTAAACAAGCCAGCCATAAAAATTCTTCAAAACAAGGAAGATACATTGGAGTAGACAAAGAATGGAATTGCTTTAGAAGTGAAGTATTTATATGAAAGGACAAACATGCCACATCTTCTCAATATGACCGATTATTAGATTTCTTTAAGTAGCTTCAGGAATTCTTCCTTTGTTAAACAGAGCCTTAATGACTTTGGAGAGCAAGCCTCTCCTATCTCTTCGCCCCTATGAACTTTAACGATGGTTATCTTCCATTATCGTGTTTCAATTTACTTTCTGCCAAGTTGTCGGGGTGGAACACAAGATTTCCCAGCAGATGATGGAAGATATGGCTTGGCTATATTATTTCGAATTCGATGGGTACCTTTCTCGGCTTCGGCCCCTCCGGTGTAATATGATGTCCCAAGAGTCTACTTCTGGTCTGCCGATGATGAGCTCTACATCTTTTCTAAGGTTTTCAGCGACCTCGAATACGGCACCGCCAGGAACTTTAACCCCTTGAAATACCACGTCCACCATGCACCTTCCTATGATTTTTAGCCTCCCCTCATTCGCTGTTCTAAGCTCGTAGGGCTCTTCTAGGGGTATGAGCGCACCAAGCTTGTCCGTAAGCCTTTTAGAGATAACGCCTTTGCTGGCACCTGTATCAACAAGGACCTTAAGCTCAATAAACCTATCCCCATACCTTAGCTTCACATCTGCAGTAGCCTGCTCAGGCTTCATGATATCTCTTCTCGTATATCATGTGATAGAGAGTATTTTAACTACTTTATCTAGACCAATAGCTCTTATGGGCTTAAGCAACAAGATCTCACTCTTCTAATTCCTTTAATGCTTTCTCGAAGAGATCCATGGCTTCCCATCCGCTGGCGTAATTAGATCCATGTTCAGGTTGAAGGCTTTGGCAAGCTTTAGTGCAGACTCATACCTTCTGACCCTGATGGCTCCTGCCGTATGTAGGGTTCCGGTAATCTTTCTTTCCTCGATCTCCAGGGAGCATTTTAGACAAGTTTATGTTTAAGGTAGGTGGGATGTATTGATCTGTAATGAGCTGTACCATCAGATGGGTAGGTAGGCTATAGCCCAACTATGGTGCAGCCATCCAGTTTCTGGAAGTCTTCATCGAAGGTTGCTATGTTTGATATTCCGTTTGCTCGGCATACGGCTATGCTTGTGCAGTCGGTAAAGCTGAACGTTGGCTTCCTCTGCTCTTTAAATATGCTCCAAGCTAGGCTGAACAGGTGCTCATCGATTCTGAGGAGCAAAGTTGAGTTGAGGAGCGTTCCGCCTAACTCGGATGCCTTCTCCAGGTTCTTTGTCCTGATAAGCATGACCGTGACAACCTCGTCGAATATGTAGTCTGTTATGACTGGTGTTCCATACTTACCTCTATCCAAATCCTTCACTACTTGAAGGGCTTTCTCATGGTTTTCGTCTGCTTCGTTTGAATAGGCTACAATGACGCTTGAGTCGAGGAGGATCATGATCTTCCTCCATAGAGGATTTGGTCTATTTCAACGCTTACTTTTTCTGTGCCTTCTCCCCAATTGAAGGGCTTTATATCGAGAAGGCTCGCCTTAGGCTTCACGCTCCTCTGTCTGATCCACATCTCCATGGCCTGCGTTACAGCCTCCCCAAGCTTCATACCCTCCTCCACAGCCTTTGCCTTGAATCGCTTGAAGACACGTTCATCAAGACCTCTAATCGTTATATTCACACTAATCACCAATTGCATTCTTTGTTAACATATATTAAAAGTTTTCATTGTTACCTATTACCCACAGAGAAGTACATTAAAGCCCTTTTCGGCTGTGATACTATACCATTTTGAAGAGCCTATGGAGATCCTAAAGGCTTCCTGGATCGAGATCAAGCGCCGGGTCCTCGTCGATGCTTCCAATCATCCCTTTCCTTACGATTCATTAAGGAAGAGGCTCGGAAAAGGCTCCTACCACTAGATGGAAAGGAGGGCGAGACTAGGAAGGAGGGGGTAGGTAAAAAATGGGGGCGTCAAAAGGGAGCTATTGAGGAGATGAAAAGGGAAGTAGCTTTAAAAAGCACCTCCGTCCTTCAAGAATTAGTGAGCCGTAGACATATTGACTTTGGAAACTATGATGACTGCAAGGTAGCATTTAATAAAGGATATGGTTCACGATTTCTTATTCGATTTAGAATAAATCTTCTTTGTTAGCTCTTTAAGTCTTATTATTAGGGGCAGTCTCCTCTTAACGTATTCAGAGTCGAGCTTTGCTTCATGGAACCCCCATACTTGGAGGTAGTTTGCTGCATCCCATCCATGTTCAACTTCCATGCCCAATTTGTCTGTGAGTTTTCCAACAGATTTTTCGAGAAGCGCGACTGTCCATCGCCCTTTCTTCTCTGCCTCCTTTACCTCTTCGAGGTTGAAGTGTTCTGCAAGGGCTTTTATGCTCTCCTCGGCAGCCTTGTAAAGCTCCTCAGAAGATTGGACTGCATCATCCTTTTCGAGGTAACCATTGGCTTCGCTTATCAAACGCTCAATGAGTTTAATCCTTTCAAGGCTACCCATGATTCCATCATCCACATTGAATAGTCTTCTTGAAGGTTAAATGTTTTGGACTTGCGGTTTAGGAGGCTATATCGTATTGGACTGTTATTCGAATGGTGACAGAGTTGAGTATTAATGTTCTGTCGCTATGATCGAATTTGGGTTCTATCCAGATAAGATTACTGCTTTTTCCCCGGGTTAAGGACTAAGCCAGCTCCCTTATATGGTTCGAATGGGAGGTCGTCCATTTTGGCGCTCCCTCAAACTTCTGCGTATCCTCCATGCTCGAAGGGGCCGTAAAAGTAAGTGTTAATAGAAAAGCTTTGTTGATGGTCATATGCACCCAACATTTGAATGATGGGCTTTTCAACGGATGTTGGAACTGTTCCATCGTTTTGTATTACCAAGCCTGCCCAGATGTGCCAGCCGTCAGATATATTTAAGCATGTCAGTTGAAGCATTTGGTTGCCGTTGATTATTTCGTCTGCTATGGAGCGGTTTTCATCGTATCCTAATGGCTTGACAACTTTGTCGGAGCCTATGCCTTGATTCCATCTTTCCATTGTCACTGTTACAGTTATAGTTAGGGTTTCTTTATAGTGGCTGTATGCCGAGGGCTATTAAGGGAACAAATGTTAACGTCATGAGTTTTCCCGAGTATCGTCTTCTTACAATCGACCAGTAAAAAGGCGAAGGGCGAGTGATAAACGTGGGCAACCAGGATGAGATGACCATCTTCGAGTTGGCCAGAAGATCAAGGAGCTGACCGAGAGCGGATCCAAGATGACCTTTCATCCGTTGCCACCTGAGATCCGAGACGAAGATGTCCCAGCATAGAAAAGGCGAAAAATATCCTCGAATGGGAACCTAGGGTAGCTTTGGATGAGGGGCTCTTCAAAAACCATAAGATGTTTCAAAAAAAGTTTAAAGGCTTTGAGCGAATGGACATGCAGAATCGAGACGCTCATTAAAAATTATGCTCTTAAGTAAGTTTTATATGCGAGAGCATCCCTCAATTAAAGGAGGAGATAAAAGTTGAATAAAGTATTTTCATCGATAATGTTGCTCGCCATCCTTTTACTGAGCATTCCAACATTTATGGGCGTGGTAAACGTGCCCGCATCAAGTATCAAAGAAGCTAGGAAATATGCGGAAGAGAAGCTACTTCCACTAGAAGGGGTCACGGGTATAAGTCATGCAGAAAAGCCGGCTAGGATCATCGTCTACGTAGAACATGAAAAGTACAGGAGTAAGATACCGATCGAGATTAAGGGTTTCAAGACTGAAGTGGTAGTAACTGGCAAAATAAGGGCGCTTGCAATGCTTGAACCCGAAAGTATCCTCATGCCCCAATATAAGTATGATAAGCCAGTGAGTAGAACCGGAGTAGTGAGACCGATATCTGGCGGAATATCTTGCGGAGTTCCGGAGACGGCTTTTAAGGGAAAGATGGCTGGGACCCTAGGTATTGTTACAAAAAATCCTTACATACTCAGCTGCGCCCATGTCATAGCTATGGACATAAACGCGAAGTTCCTTCCGATAGGAACGCCCGTACTACAACCAGGAACTTATGATGGGGGCACCTTAGCTGATCAGGTCGGACAGCTCCATAAGTACATCAAAATCACGTTCAACAGTTATCGTGCCAACAATTATGCGGACGCTGCCATAGCAACATTATCATTAGACCAGACGGGTTACTTGGAAATGCAATTGCTCGGACCAGACAACCAAAGTACTTACGGAATCGACGGGACCACTGATGTAAATGTAGGCGACTATGTGAGAAAATCTGGAAGGACAACTGGCGTGACTGAAAGTACTGTAACGAATACCAAGGCAACTGTAAAAGTCTGGTACACAATATCTAAATGGGCAATCTTCAAAGACCAAATATTAGTAAGTCAGCCCTTCGTTCAAAGCGGAGACAGCGGGAGCTTGGTGGACAAGGACGGAGCATTTGTTGGGCTGGCCTTTGCCGGAAGCGAAACTGTAGCCGTGGTCTGTAAAGCAAAATATATAATAAGTGGATTAGGAATAAGCGTATAAGGACGAGCACCAGCATAACTCGCCTAAAACATAATCCCTTCTTTTTTTATTTTCCGAAAAAAGAATTAAACAGATGATGCGTGCTTCTCTAGCATTAATTGGAATAAAATGAGCCTTTCTTTCGAAGATAGCTAAGTCATTCTTTCAGATCTAATCACGAGCATCCTTCCGTTATCGATTCTGTATTCTTTACGTGTTGGACAATAGCCCTTCGCAATCACCGGTCATAAAAATTTCGCAAAGCCTATCCAAGGAATTCTAGTTCTAAAACTTTTCATAAGTAGAATTTATCTCAGCGTTTAAACTTTTGCGTCTTGTTAGATCTTCCATCTTCAGGATAGATTAAACCACGTAGATTATTGTCCGCATTTCCAGCATCCTATAAAGTCTCCACGCTTCTTTACGCCATACTTAATAAACTCCTCCCTATACTCCCTGCAACTTAAGAATAGCCTATCATCCCTAACCTTTCTATTTGCAAGCTTCTCAATCCTGAGGAATCACTACATGCTCTTCACATCTCTTCTGAGACCATATTTCTCAGAAAGCTCCATGATTCGCTCCTGAAGCTTCTCATGGCCGTCCATCAAAGTCTTATAACCATCATAGTCTAGCCTTTCTGTAAGCCTGAGCCTTCCAGCCTCATTCTCCTGCTCCTAGCAGCCTCTTCCAAGGCAACCCTATCCACGGCGAGGAATCCTAGCCCTAACCTTCACGATAGGAATGATAGCCGTAGGGCTTTTCGAACTTTTGGCTTCGAAGGCAACGGTCCTTTTCGAGCGCCCCCTTCCTTTGGATGCCATGATCATCGCCCACTATTTCGGAGCCAAGTCCTCGAAATAGGGATGGAGGATGAGGAGGGAGAAGGGGAGGGGGTAAGTTTAGAATGGCTTAAAAGATGGGAAAAAGATGGCTGAAAAGATGGTAGGAAAGAAGCGTCTGGAAATAATATCTTCAAGGCTCATCATCTTCAAGGCTCATCATGATCGCATCCCTGGCCGAGTACGAAGCCCAGAAGCTTCACGTCTCCCTCATCTTAGAGCCCGAAAGGCTTTCATTTGGAAAAACTTGTCGGTATCAAAATCAAAATGAAAGCGGGCCCAAATGACAGTGGGCCCGCAGGGATTCGAACCCTGGATCTCCGGCTCCGAAGGCCGACGCGTTATCCGGAATACGTGGACGGGAGATTAACCTTTTTTTCTTTTTTCTTTTTTCTTTCCTTCTCGCTCCCATTCCTCTACGCTACGGGCCCATTCTCTCAAAAATAATAACTCAATTTAAGTA
>JAGTQN010000091.1 GCA_018396395.1 Candidatus Bathyarchaeota archaeon
GGAGCTTTAGGGCTGCCTGTATATGCGAAAGACCGGGTTCTCCATCCTTTATGTTCGTAGGGGTTGCCTCGATCAACACATCGGCATCGACTTCCTTTATGATTCTCAAAGCTTCGACTCTAGGAAGCCCCAAGGTTTCGTGGACAGCCACCGTTCCCCGAGCTCGCTTCAACTCAAGGACTTCGCTTAGGATGAGTCCTTTTGGATCGACAATGGCTCCCCCTTTATCGACGATGGCGACTACTTGTGGATGGAGACCATATTTGTAACGTAAGACTTCTCCTTGCTCCACCAGAATTCTAGCGAAGGCTTGGCCAACGACCCCAAATCCTACCAAGACGATTCGCATCTAGGCCTCCACTGCCTTTCTTAGACTATCAAGGTCCACATCGATTTCCAAGGGAGCCTTGCAGCCCTTGAGGGCTATCTCAGGATCCTTTAGTCCATGGCCTGTAGCGACGCATACGATCGTTTCCTCGGGATCGATTCTACCGGCTTTAAGGAGCTTCTTCAAAGCTGCCAAGGGGGTTGCCGAGGATGGCTCGACAAAGATTCCTTCCTTTGATGCGAGGAGCTTCTGGGCTTCTAGGATTTCCTCATCCCCAACGCTGATGGCAAGACCTCCAGAATCCCTGATGGCTTGGATGGCCCTTCTCCAGTTGACTGGGTTTCCGATCTTGATAGCCGTGGCTATGGTTTCTGGATTTGGCTCAGGCTCAAGGACGGAGAGCCCCAGATTGTATGCCTTTACTATCGGCGCAGCTCCTTCAGACTGGACCCCCACCATCTTTGGGAGACCTTGAACGATTCCTAAGCTTTGAAACTCCATGAAACCTTTCCAATAGGCGGTTATGTTCCCCGCATTTCCCACGGGTATAATGAGTCTATCCGGAGCCTTCCAACCAAGCTGCTCGCAAATCTCGAAGGCTGCCGTCTTCTGACCTTCGATGCGGAAGGGATTTAGGGAGTTGAGGAGGTAAACATCCCCCTCCTCAACATAACGCCCCACAAGTCCTAGGGCATCATCGAAGTTTCCCCTAACAGCCAATACTTTGGCTCCGTACATTATAGCCTGAGCTAGCTTTCCGAGGGCTATATTCCCCGCAGGGACGAGGATGATGCATTTCAGCCCACCCCTGGCGGCGTAGGCCGCCAGCGAGGATGCCGTGTTCCCAGTTGAGGCACAAATAACAGTTTTAAAGCCTAGCTGAAGGGCCTTCGTTACGCCAACAGTCATGCCCCGATCCTTGAAGGATCCCGTCGGGTTTTCCCCTTCGTTTTTCACGTAAAGACTATGGATCCCCAACTCTTTTTCTAGTCTCCTACAGCGATGTAGGCCTGTTCCTCCTTCCCCAAGGCTTAGGGGCTCGATATCCTCGGGGAAGGGGAGGAAAACGCTATACTTCCAAACCCCTAAGGGGCGCGCCTTCCAATCCGTGTCTACCATCCTTCTCTCCAATTCTTGAGGGTCGTAATGCACGTCTAGTAAATCTCCACATCGACGGCAAGCGTAAAGAATATCGTCTAACGCGTATGTATCCCCACATTGGATGCATCTAAACTCCATATTAACCCCTGTTCGCATCATGGCTTAAAAGGGGCTCCACAGTTTTTCCTAAAAAACCTTTTCTTCAATCTTTCTCATTTGAACTGTTTTGAAAAGGAAAAGATCGAGGTATCCATAAAAATTCTCCCATAGCCAATTTCCGATAAGGATTTGTCAAAAGACTTCTGAAAGGCTATTATGCCAATGCAGTTTTCTTTTATCCTCGGTTTTTAAACTCGGATTGAAGCGTAAGGCTTCAGCGTGCTATTCTACTTATTCTCAACCATTCGATCGCTTCTTTTTGTCCAACATTGTCGTATGGGCTAAGGAGGCGAATTTGGTCTTAGGAGAAGCTAAGCGCGTTCTGATTAAGCTTTATAAAGCGAAGAACTTATATATAACCATGTAATACGATAATAGCCCTCTCTTTCTCTACAGCCTCTTGAGCTCCTCAAGAGGCTGTGGAAAAACAAAGTCCCAGGGGGATAAAAATGGCCCAAGATATTGCCTTAAGAAGGTGCCCAGAGTGCGGGAGCGAAAAGCTCTTCCGTGATCCGGAGACGGGGGAGCTTGTTTGCTCACTTTGCGGTCTCGTTATCGAGGACCGGGCACTAGATCGAAGGCCAGAGTGGAGGGCCCTAACCCCTGAGGAAAAGGAGCAGAGGATAAGGACGGGACCTCCAACATCCCTTTCTACCTATGATAAAGGGCTTTCCACAGTCATATGGATTGGTGCCGATGCCTCGGGAAAGCCCCTCCTCCCTAGCATGAGGAGGAGAATGTGGCGCCTGAGAATGTGGCATATCAGGGCTAGATCCCAGTCCTCCGTTGAGCGAAACCTCAGTAGGGCTATGGCTGAGATCGATCGCCTCTCAGATATGCTTAGCCTTCCATCGAATGTCCACGAGTCGGCCGCTGTCATATATCGTAGGGCCCTTAAGGAGGATTTGGTTCGAGGAAGGTCCATTGCAGCTATGGCTGCCGCTGCCGTTTACGCTGCCTGCAGACTGACTGAGACCCCAAGGACCTTGAGGGAAGTTACACAAGCCAGCACGAGAGGAAGGAAGGAGATTGCCCGATGCTATAGGCTTCTTACTCGAGTTTTAGGCTTGCGGATGCCTATCGAGGATCCCGTTAAGGTCGTTTCAAAAATAGCTTCGAAGGCTGGCATAGATCTGAAGGCGCAACTTAAGGCTATCGAGCTCCTAAGGCAGGCAGAAGCCATCAAGCATACGACTGGAAAGGACCCTACAGGAATCGCTGCCGCTGCCCTCTATATCGCAAGTGTCCTTACGAGGAGGGAGCTGACGCAGAAGCAGATCGCCTCTGCCGCTGGAGTGACGGATGTGACCCTTAGGAATAGGGTTAGAGGCCTTCAAAATGCCCTAAACCTAGGAGACCTTAAGGCAACTGAAGAACCTAAGTAGGGCTACGCAAACTCCTCGCTTCCTTGCTGGGCGTTTCAAACGATTCGACGTGCGTTGGGGGGATGAAGTCTTTTTCCAGATATATTGTTCCAAATCCTCATCTACGGAAGATAAGATAAAAAATGAGGCTTAAAAATTGAAAGAATTTCGGGCATTGCGCTTTCCTTAGAATAAAACTAAAGGAATCTAAAATCTTCTCAGACAATTAACGAAGGATTCGAAGATGAGCCTACCATCACCGTAGGCCGGGGGTTTCCCGAACCTCGTCCAATCGGGAAGTTGCCAGCCGAAGTAGGCCCTCTCGGGATGGGGCATTAAGCCGAGGACGTTTCCTGATGGATTACAGACTCCAGCTATATCGTAAATCGACCCATTTGGGTTGAAGGGATACTTCCCCATGGCAGCCACTCCATCGGGCATGCAGTATCGAAAGACTATTTGATCATTCTCGATAAGGCGATCTAGGTATTCCTTTTCCTTCTCCCTCAACAGAACGAACCTTCCTTCAGCATGGCCTATAGGTATCCTTAAAACCCTCCGATAAGGGATTATGGATGTAAAGAGGCATTTTCCCCTGTTTTCATGGAGAAGGTGGACCCAACGGCATTCATATCGAGCGGAAGAGTTTGTCGTAAGGGCTGCCTGCTGGATGGCTTCGGAATCCCTCAGGCCCGGAAGGAAGCCCGCTTCGATAAGAACTTGAAAGCCGTTACAGATGCCTAGGACTGGCCTTCCATCATCGATGAAGGTGCTCAGCTCCCTTCCTAGCTTAGCCGCTATTTGCTTTCCTAGAATTGCGCCGGCTCGAATATAGTCTCCATAGGAAAACCCTCCAGGGATTACTAGGCCTTGGTACTCCAAGAGGTTTCCTTCCCTCAAAAGCCTAGTCAAATGGAGGACTTCAGCCTTTACGCCAAGGTCTTCTAGAGCCCTCTTTGTTTCCCTGTCACAATTGGTTCCACCAACCCTTATGATACATACTTTAAGATCCATCGGAGGCTTCGCCACGAATCTTAAACGGTTCATAGAGGAGGAGGCAAGCTCGTCGCTTCTCCACGCTTCCTGGGTTATTCCATTCCTCGCTTCCTTGTCTGCACTTGCCTCCATAGGCCAAAGCACCATCGCCCTTTAATTCCCTCCAATTCCACCCCATTTATGTATGTATGTAGCATGCTACCTCTTTTAGAATTCATTGCATTTTTGCAATGAGTTCTAATAAAATTGACTGTTTTCTCAGTCTTCTAAGTAGCTATGCCAAGCCTCCCTAAGCTCTTCAGATGACGTATCGACGATTAAGTTCCCCTTCAAACCCCGAATGACAAGCCTGGGCTCTTTGATGACTTCACCGATTCGCATATGTGGACTTCCCCTAGCGAGTTTTTCGAAATCGGCTTGGTGATTCCTTTGGATTTCCAATAGGAAGCGACTGTTGGATTCCGAAAAAAGGATGAAATCGTTTCTCGCAGGGACTTTATGGCTAGCAAGGGCCTCGAGGCTCAACTCCAAACCATAATCACTCGACAGGACAACCTCAGCAGCGGAGACTCCTAAGCCTCCTTCTGATAGATCGTGGCAAGCCCTTACAAAACCTGCATCTATCGCCTTGGTTACTACTTCCATGTTTCCTCTAGCCTGGGCTATCCTGAGCCTCGGCACCTTTCCTCCCTTCAATCCCATAAGCCCATAATAATGGGATCCCCCAAGTTCATCATACGTCCTTCCGAGGAGGTAGACGGGGTTTCCTGGATTCTTGAGGGAAACCGATACTGCGGAGCGAATATCAGGTATTATGCCAATCGCCGTTATCAAAAGCGTGGGTGCTACTGGTCCTAAGGGAGACTCGTTGTATAGGCTGTCCTTTCCAGAGATGAAGGGCGTTCCGAGGGCTTTAGCCGCCCAATAGCATCCCTGAACTGCCCTAAGAAGGGAGCCCATTCTATCTGGTCTCTCGGGGTTACCCCATGTGAAGTTGTCAAGAAGGGCGATTCTGCGTCCGCCAACGGCAACATTGTTCCTTACAGCTTCATCAACGGCGCTAGCGGCCATCCAAAAGGGGTCTATGAACCCATATTTAGGGTTCATTCCGGAAGAAAGGACAAGACCCTTCCACGATCCTTCCAAGGGCTTTAATACGGCTGCATCATTAGGACCTGAGTGGAAGCCTTCTAAAGGCTTAAGGACCGTACAGCCCTTCACTTCATGATCGTATGTTCTTATGACGGCTTCCTTACTGGCGATGTTAGGGGATGCAAGAAGCTTAAGAAGGAATCCCGTAAGATCCAGGGGCTCAGGAAATTCGGGCTCTGTGAACCTGGGCCTAGACCACTTGGCGATTCTTCTGGCTTCGGGAGGGTTGAAGAGGAATTCTACATCCAAAGAAGCTACCTCTTCGTCCCAATAGAAAACCCTTAGAATTCCTTTGTCACTGAATTCACCTATTGGCGTCGCTTCCACCTCCTCATCTCGAAAGATTTCAAGAATCGCTTCAACATTCTCAGGCCTCGCGGAGAGGAGCATTCTCTCTTGGCTTTCGGAAACCCATATCTCCCAAGGAACCATTCCTTGGTATTTCAGGGGTACTCTATCGAGCCAGACGATGGTTCCAAGGCGGCTTCTATGGGCCATTTCCCCTATGGCACAGGATAGGCCCCCGCCACCCAAGTCTGTGATGGCTGAAGCAAGACCTCTGTCGCGAACCTGCAAGATGGCCCTAGCAAGCTTTTCCTCCTCTATGGGGTTTGGTATCTGAACTGCCGGTCTTGAGACCTCCTCAGATTTTTCAGAAAGATCGGCAGAGGCGAAGGTAACTCCATGGATGCCATCCCTTCCAGTCCTTCCACCGACGAGGATGGCGACATCACCAGCCCTAGTAGCGCGAATATACTTGCTAATGGGAAGGATTCCGACGCAACCACAGTAGACGACTACGTTACCCACGTAGCTATCATCGAAGTAAATGGCTCCGTTGACCGTCGGAATGCCCATATTGTTTCCATATGAGCCTATGCCAGCCACTACGCCCCGATAGATGTACCTTGGATGTTTGATGCCCTGGGGAAGGCGCTCCGGGGGATAATCCAAGGGGCCGAAGCATAGGACATCTGTATTAGCTATGGGCTCTGCCCATACGCCTAGGATGTCCCTTATGACACCCCCTATACCTGTCGCGGCGCCCCCGAAGGGCTCAATGGCAGAAGGATGATTATGGGTTTCAACCTTAATGGCTACACCATAATCCCCTTCGAACTCTACGATGCCAGCATTGTCCTCGAAGACCGAAACACACCATGGCTTGGCAAGCTCATCCGTCACCCGCCTTATGTAGGTCTTGAAAAGGTTCCTCGCCAATATGCATCCCTTGGGTGAAAGGATCGTTCCCTTGAAGGTTTTGTGGAAACAGTGCTCAGACCAGGTTTGTCCTATCGTTTGAAGCTCCACATCCGTTGGATCGATTCCCCTGGCTTCAAAGTAGCGCTGACATGCCTTCATTTCCTCGAGGTTTAAGCCAATACCAAGGCCTTCGCTGAGCTCTAAAAGCTGTCTATCGCTCGCCTCCCTGAGGTTGAAGCGATAGACTTCGAAGCGCTCGCTGATGCGTTTCGCAAGAACTTTCCAGCTCAAGGAGCCTTCCATTCCTCCTCCAAGACGAATCGGTAGTCATCCTTCACAGGATTGGCCAGAAACCTTCTGCAGACCTGATCCATGATAGCTTCGGCTTCCTTCCGTGAAGGAGCTTCCAACACCATACGATAAATCTTCCCAACCCTTACATCATGGATACCGTCATATCCAAGGTCCCTGAGGGATTTCTCGGTAGCCTCCCCCTCTGGATCCGAGTATCCCTCCTTTAGGTTCACAAAAACCGTGACCCTGAAAACCATGTCTAAAGCGCCCGAATAAGGGGCGCCTTCCCCGAAAAATAAAGGTTCTGGAGCTTCATGGAAGTGAGAAGCCTAAGCTTCATAATGAAAGGTTCCGAAGGGACTTTTGATGGTAGACACG
>JAGTQN010000092.1 GCA_018396395.1 Candidatus Bathyarchaeota archaeon
CAGTTTAGAGCCGGCCGTCGCCCTTAGATTCGAAATCTAACCTAGCTCCTCGAATTCAGAAAGCTTATGAGGAGGAAAGAAGGATAGAAATGGAGGAATCCTGAATGAGATACGAATATACGGTTGAAACGGAGGATCTAGCCAAGTACTATCAGATGGGCGAGATAACCGTAAAGGCCCTAGACGGCGTCGATGTTAGGGTTAGAAGGGGCGAGTATATGTCCGTTATGGGGCCTAGTGGTAGCGGAAAGACAACCCTGTTTAACATGATCGGAGGTCTCGATCGCCCCACGAGGGGACGTGTATACATAGATGAGGTCGATATTGCAAAGCTGGATGCTTATGAACTTGCATGGCTTCGTTGCCGAAAGATAGGGTATATCTTCCAAACCTTCAACCTCATACCCGTCCTGACAGCCCAAGAGAACGTTATGCTACCAATGATATTCGCGGGAGTTCCAAGGGAGGAACGCATAAGAAGATCTGTGGACATTCTGAGCCGTGTAGGCTTAGGGGATCGCCTCAACCATAAGCCTGCCGAGCTTTCAGGCGGTCAGCAACAGAGGGTGGCCATTGCAAGGGCCCTCGCCAATGATCCAGTAATTATCTTAGCCGATGAGCCCACGGGAAACCTAGACCTCAATACGGGGCTTCACATCATCAACCTTCTAAGGGAGCTGAACAGGGAGAAGGGTGTTACCATCGTTACAGCTACCCACGACTTAAAAATGATAGACATATCGGATAGGATTTTGTGGCTAAGGGATGGGAAGATAGATAGGATCGAGAAGCGGGTGGACGTAGCCGTAAGAATGGAGGAATAGAATCAGAATAAATCCATTACATTATGAATCCTTAGCCGTTACAATTTTTTCCTTTTCTTTCTTTCCTTTCCTTTCCTTTCCTTTTTCATCCATTTTTGGATACATATTCTGCGATGTCTAATAATCTGATGTTCTTTTAGCGAAGTCCTTCTATTCCCTTATATCTATGCTCCCAAATCAGTTTAGGATAAAAACTTAAGGTGGTACGGATTTATGAAGAAGGAAGCCTTTCTAGATTACGAAGACAGGCATCTGGCGGCCCTTTATGAGAAGATGCCCATCCTAGCCGTTAAAGGAAAGGGAGCCTCCCTATGGGACTATGAAGGGAAAGAATACGTCGACTGTATGGGAGCCTACGGAGTCGCCATCGTAGGCCATTGCCATCCAAAGATCGTCGAAGCCATAAAGCGTCAGGCTGAAAGGCTCATCACCTGCCATGCTTCCATATATAACGATATAAGGGCAGAGTTTCTTGAGAAGCTGACAAGGCTCGCTCCAACCTTGCCAAGGGTTTTCCTTTCGAATAGTGGAGCTGAGGCAGTGGAATGTGCCATCAAACTTGCAAGGAAGCACACAGGGCGAAAGGATATTGTTGCTATGATGGGGGGTTATCATGGGAAAACCTTCGGAGCCCTATCCGTAACCTGGAATCCCAGGTACAGAGAGCCCTTCGAGCCCCTTCTTCAGGGCATTAGGTTTGTTCCCTATGGAAATCTTGATAGGGCAAGGGAGGCCATAACCTCCGAAACTGCTGCTGTCATAGCCGAGCCGATACAGGGAGAAAGTGGCGTTATCATACCGCCCCCTGAATTCTTAAAGGGAATGAAGGAAATCTGCAAAGAAAAGGGTGCCCTCCTTATCCTAGACGAGGTTCAGACGGGCTTTGGAAGGACAGGAAGGCTTTGGGCCTGGGAGCACTTCGAAGCAGAGCCAGATATCATGTGCCTAGCCAAGGGGATTGCTGGAGGCATTCCCATGGGGGCAACCTTGGCAAGGGAGGAAGTCATGGCATCCTTAGCCAAGGGGGATCACAGTAGCACCTTTGGTGGCAATCCTTTGGCTTGCGCAGCAGCCTCAGCCGTCATAGACGTGGTTCTTGGGGAAGGGCTTCCTAGAAGGGCTAAGGAGCTTGGAGACTTCTTCAGGGATGGTCTTAAAACCCTTCAGTCGCATTATAGCGTCGTTAGGGATGTGAGGGGAATGGGTTTGATGCTCGCCATGGACCTTCGCTTCCCAGTGAAGGATGTGCTTCTAGGAGCTCTAGAAAAGGGTGCCCTCCTCCTCTACTCAGGGAGGACTACCTTAAGGTTTCTCCCACCCCTCGTCATAGAAAAACATCAGATCGAAAAGGTGCTGGGAATCCTCGAAGGACTTCTTCAAAGGGAACAGGAGAAAATGGAGAAGCGAAAAGTTTAGGCTTTCAAGGGCAATCTCGCCCTTCCTTTTTTCCCTCAAGCAATTTTTCCAAGCATTAACTAAGGCATTCGTATTTTTCAGCCTTTTAGGCTCATTGACCCTTTCCTATTCATCCATTATCGATTTCAAAAAGCCTTAGCTCTAGCGCTGAGATCCCTCTTTTTTGTTTTCTGGTAATCCCTATTGCCTATGCAAAAAAGCGGTTGCGAAGATTTGATTCCATTTTCATGCGTTCCCCTTGCGCTTTTATCTTTTCAGCAATCGCCCTAGCGACTTCCATGGTTTTGGAAGAGCCTCCAAGGTCGTAGGTTAGGTACTTCCCCTCCTCAAGGACGCCAAGAACAGCCTTCTCAACCCTTTCGGCAGCCTCCTTCAATCCCAGATATTCCAGCATCATCTTTGCTGCAAAGATCATAGCCATGGGATTGACCTTATTCTGGCCCGCATACTTAGGTGCGCTTCCATGAACGGGCTCGAACATTCCAAAGCGATCTCCTATGTTCGCTCCTGCTGTTAAACCAAGGCCTCCTACCGTCTGAGCTGCCTCATCGCTCAAGATATCTCCGAACATGTTAGTTGTTACGATGACATCGAAGCTCTCTGGACGCTTGATGAGCTGCATAGCCATGGCATCCACATGAAGCTCCTCCAACTCTACGCCTGGATATTCCTTGGCAACCTTTAGAACCCCTTCCTTAAAAATTCCATCGGTAAGCTTAAGGATGTTGGCTTTATGAACGAAACTTACCTTTCGCTTACGTTTCATGGCAAGCTCAAAGGCAACCCGGGCTATGCGCTCAGAGGCTCGCTTCGTTATAATCCTGAGGGCTACCCCGACGCCAGGGCTTACTTCGAACTCCTTTCCTGAATAGAGACCTTCCGTATTTTCCCTTACGATTATAAGATCTATGTTTGGCTTTAGGCAAGGAACCCTAGGCAGGGACTTGCAAGGTCTGATATTGGCGTATAGATCGAAGTACTTCCTTAGGGTTACGGCGACGCTTATCGGAGAGCCTGGTTCTTCTGGGGTCGTCATGGGACCCTTCAGGCAGGCATCCGATCCTTTGATGACATCGAGGGTCTCGGGAGGCAGGTTAGTGCCATATTTACGGATGCAGTCGTATCCTGCCTCAGCTTTCTCCAATCGAAGCTCCAAACCCTTCATGGAGTCTTGAAGGGCATCGAGAACGATGAGGGCCGCTTCCGTAACTTCTGGTCCTATGCCATCGCCTGGAAGAACGGCGATTTTGAAAGCCCGAGACATCTCCATCGAAGCTCAAAGGCTTCAGAGGAACTTAAAAATCTAACTCCTCCTTCAGGAAATTTTGATCAGACTAGGATGACAAAAAGATCTTTCTTTACGATTCTATCTATCTCCGCTTAGACGAATACAATAGCAAAACAGCATCTTCTTTGAGAGGGGACTTAAAAATTCGCAAACCTCCCCCTTGCACATTATTGGAGACGACTATACTGCCATCTACAGGATGGATCCACTCTACATGAAATTCTCCAGTTACATTATGCAAGTCGACCCTTACTTCCCCATTAGAATCGTAGGTATAGATTATGTAGGCTTCCCTCGGTTTTGCCAAACAATAACGAGTCGATGCCAAATCAGGCAAAGGAAGCATTTCAGCCAAGTTGAAGCGTTTTGCCAATTGAATCGTTAATCCCATGGCTTTACGGATTTCTTCCGCCTTGGGAATGTCTTCTGCACGCGCCTTTCCTGCCCATGTTATCGTACGATCTGTTAAATCGACTATACGGTCCATGAAGAGGGGGTTATGTCCTCTTGTAAAACTCTTCCAAACCCATTGAGGATTGCCCCCTTTTCCCCACAAATGATCCGTATCGTTAAGAATGACCTTTCTCCCATCGTTTAATGGAGGATCTTCCCTATATCCTCCTTCGGGGTTGGGCGATGTCCAATCCGCGGGGCTGTTGAAAAGATTTGCGTTATTGCCACTTTGCTCTCCGCCATACTGGAAGGTCATTCCCACAGGATGTTGCTTAGGTTTATCTCTTTCATAGGACTTGATGAAGCGAATAAAGTGATATTGCCACTCAGTCGAATAATTCCCAGCCTCATTGCATATTTCATAAAGAACATTGTCAAAATCATTGATCGTGTCTATCACTTTACGCACATATGCCTCTTGAATTTCCAAGATTTCCTTATTCTTAAGAGTATAATAGTCTAGACGCTCACAATGAATCTTGCTGATATTATTCTCGGAATTGAAGGGGTGAAATTCCCATCCTTGAGCAGCAAATTGGGCCATATGTCCCTCGAATAACATAATAGAAACGTAAATGCTGTTTTCAGCCGCCATTTGGACCCTATGATAAAGGCGTTGAAAATAGGTTTCATCGAATTCAAAAAGGTTAAATTTAGGCTTTCCATCCCTCGCAAGCCCTGGTCCCTTACGCTTCCAAGGATGGGGTTGACTAAAGGAGAAAGGTCTATCCAAACTGTAGCGCCACTTTGGTGCCTCCCAATGCCAAAGTCGAATAAAATTATGGCCATATTTTTTAAGAAAATCTATGTAGGCAGAAAAGTTGAAGGGAGAAGGTGGATCTGTTATTCCCATATCCTGCAGATTGCTCCATGTATGGGATCCGGAAAGATAGATGGCATGTTCGCCATCATTGGTGAAATATCTGGGATTTTTTGGAAGAGTGCGAAGAGGACCCCTTAGATGATTCATTTCTCCTTATCTCCTTGAGAAATCGAAAATTCTTATATTATATACTATAAGTTTTAACTTTTACTCTGAAAGCTTTTGGCTTCGTTAGGACGCCCGCCAGGTTATGAGCGAGGGATGGATAAATAACATAATTTCCCTATCTGAAGGGAAATATACAGGAAAATTAAGCCAGCTTTCATAAAATCCTGAGACTCCATGAGAAGACCTACGATAATTAGAAGAACCTTTTCCATAAATTCTAGGAAAAAACCCCTAGTGAATACCAAAATCTATGGAGAAAACAGCCTTATTCGATTTCACAATATGGGCTTCCTTGTAGAAGAAAAAGGGCTTTTTGTTTTTCGTAAAATGGATAATACCCTCAGTATAGTTATCCATCCTATCTTTTGAAACGATATGCAACTTCCTCAGCAAAGATCCTGATAGCCTCCGAAACGCCCTCAGGAGGTATCCCTGAGAGGAAAAGGTCAAGGATAATTTTTTGGGCCCCACTTTCCAAGAAAGCCTTTACCCTTTTTAGGAAATTCCCTAATTCCATGGGGTTCATCGTTAGGGCTGGAGCCATAATGATTGTGGAGGGATTTCTTTCAAAATCTTTGGCCCTTCCTTTAATCTCTAAGACACCCATCCTAAAAACATCGATAGGGGTATCTGTCGAGGGAAGCCATCCATAACCAAACTCGGCTATAGCCCTCAGGATCCTTTTGGATTTCCCTCCAAACCAGATGGGTGGGTGGGGCTTCTGGAGGGGCTTGGGGAAACATGGAGCGTTCTTCACGCTGTAATACTTCCCATCATAGCTTGCCCTTTCGCAAGTCCAAAGCCCTTTAATGATCTTAAGTCCCTCAAAGGTTTTTTCCACCCTTTCTCGAAGGCTTCCCCAAGGAATTCCATAGGATATGGCTTCCTCCTCATACCAACCCGCTCCAACACCTAGCTGAACTCGGCCTTTCGAAATAATGTCAACTGTCGCAACGATCTTCGCAAGCCTACCGGGAAGGTAGAAGGGAATGGGTGATACACGGGTCCCAAGGGATATTTTCTTCGTTCGAGAGGCAATGGCGGCCAAAGTTGTCCAGGCATCGAGCTTATCTGGCCTTTTGGGATCTCCTCCGAACTTTTCATAAAGTTCTGGGGGAAGGAAGAAGTGATCTCCTATCCATAAGGAATCGAGACCATATTTTTCAGCCAAAAGGGCTGCCTCAAGGAGGGATTCGAAGGAATAGAAACCATGGCTCGGTAAATGGATGCCGAAGGTAAGCTCCAAGATATGGACCTCCAATTGATCTTTAGATAGGGAGGCTTTTAAATTGTGGATTTTTATGCCTTATTATGAGATCAAGGAACTCTTTTACGAGCTATAGGAGGTTGGAGAAGATTCCCTAGCCTCTTATGCCATTTCGTGGACAAGTTCCTAAAGAGTTTTATGCCATTAGAATAATGAGGCAATTTTCATGAATTTCTTAAAAATATCGTAAGTTTCAGCCATTTCCTCGAAAAAGTCTTAATGGGATTTGAACCCCTTTTTTCTTTTGGTTCTTATGCCCCCTGAGATTCATGAGGCCTTTTGCCAGTTGATCCTCGGGACGTCCTTCACTGCAGTCCACAATTTCTTAGACACACCTTCGAAGCGCTTGCCCCAGACATCGTGTGGAGAAACATGACGAGGAGATAGCCTGACTCCTTGCCGATCTTACAAAAGATCCCGAAGCTTACTTCGTGGCGATGTTGCACATAGACCTTCGTCTTAGCCCTTGAGGACATGTATAGTATAGTAGGAGTTTCGCTATAGTGGAGTTTATGTTCCGTAGGTCGTTAGTCGTCATTGCGACCGATACCATGAAGTCCGGTAGGCATCTCTCGGCTATTATGTTATGTATAGCCTAGGAGGCTTGGGAGCGGATTTTAGTGAATAGTATAGGTATTATGGATATGAATTCTATGAACTGCCACGGCTTCCTAAGGTTCCTTAGGATGGTTGTTCCATAGTTTGGATTGTCGGACTCCTTG
>JAGTQN010000093.1 GCA_018396395.1 Candidatus Bathyarchaeota archaeon
TAGGAACATCTATCCCGAAGTCGTGCTCTTTGCAGCCAAAGGAGAGAATATGGGAGACGTCTCAAAGGCCACTGTTCTTAAAGGCCGTTATCGAATCCGAATCGAAATTACAGTAACGGAGCCCGATGTAGAAGCGAAGGCGGAGGTTATTATCTATGGGAAGGTGTTCGGCCTTGCAGGGACCGATTCCAAGAGACGGGACCTCCTGATCGGGCTTGTATGGGGTGCCCCCTTAGCCCTTGCCTTCGGGCTTTCGGCGGCCATCATCACAAGTATCGTACAATCCCTCATGGGAGCCCTAAGCGCTTGGTATGGGGGTTGGGTTGATGAGGCTATACAGAGAATTACCGATATCTATATGATAATGCCCTTCCTTCCCATCCTCATCACGGTTTCCGTTGTATACAAGATAGACATATGGACCCTTCTTTCAATCGTCGTTGTTCTTAGTATCCTAGGAGGCTTGACAAAGACAGCTCGAAGTATGACCCTTCAAGTAATGGCAGAACAGTACGTAGAGGCTGCAAGGAGTTATGGGGCGAGTCGCAGAAGGATCCTTTTCCTATACATCATGCCTAGGCTCATGCCATATATTGTGGCGAACATCGTCCTTTCCGTACCAGCCTTCGTGTTCTTAGAGGCTGCCATGAGCATCTTAGGATTAGGCGATCCAAGGGTGCCCACTTGGGGAAAGATCATAGGTGATGCCTATGAAGGTGGGGCAGCCATACATGGCTTCTGGTGGTGGATCCTTCTTCCTTCACTTCTCATCATTCTTACAGCCGCGGCCTTTGCCTTTCTTGGTTATGCCTTGGATAAGGTTGTTAACCCTAGGCTCAGGGAGCGATAGAAGGAAATGGCGAATATGCTTAATGTCGAAAATCTCATTCTCCATTACCAAACTAGGAGGGGCATAGTAAGGGCTGTGGATGGAGTAAGCTTTACTATCGTAAAGGGGGAGACCATGGCCCTCGTGGGCGAATCTGGCTGCGGGAAAAGCTCCACAGCCAATGCGATAATGCGCCTTCTTCCAAGAAATGTCGCAAGCTTCTCGGGAAAGGTAGAGCTTGAGGGAGAGGATCTCATGAAGTTACAGGATCGGGAATTCAGCCGAAGGATAGCATGGAAACGTATATCCATGGTCTTCCAAGGAGCCATGAACTCCTTAAACCCTGTCCTTCGCGTTGGCTATCAAGTGGCTGAGCCCCTCATCATTCATGAAGGTTTCGATATGAGGCATGCCCTCAAGAAGGTTATGGAAGTTATGGAACTTGTAAGATTGCCGAGTTCCATAGTCGATAGGTATCCCCATGAACTGAGCGGTGGCATGAAGCAAAGGGTCGTCATAGCCATGGCTTTAATCATGGGACCATCCTTAGTTATCCTGGACGAACCAACCTCAGCCTTAGATGTCATAACCCAAGCAAATATAATGAATACTCTGAAGGATTTGAAGAAAAGTCTTGGACTTGCCTATATCTTCATCACCCATGACTTGGATCTAGCCAGCGAATTAGCTGATAAGGTGGCCGTAATGTACGGGGGAAAAATCGTTGAACTGGGAAAGGCGGAAGATATATTCGAAGATCCAAGGCATCCATACACTGAAAGGCTTATAGCTAGCGTGCCAACCTTGCGAACCGATAGAAAGCTAGAATTTATTCCTGGCGCGCCACCGGATCTCATCAATCCTCCTACTGGCTGCCTTTTCCATCCAAGATGTCCCTTCATACATGAGATTTGCAAAAAGAAGCCTCCAGCCCCTGTAGAGGAGGGTGAAAGAAGGATCCTATGTTGGCTTTATGCCAGGAGTTAGGCACATGACAGAAACCGTTTTATCGGTGAAGGAACTGCGGACTTGGTTTCCCGTAAGGCGATTCTTCGGTAAGTCCCTTTATGTGAAGGCAGTGGACGGCGTAAGCTTAAACATCGACGCAGGAGAGGCCCTAGCCATTGTAGGAGAGTCTGGCAGTGGCAAGACGACGCTAGGAAAGACCTGCCTTATGTTGGTGCGCCCTTACAGTGGAAGGATTATTTATCGAGGAAAGGACATTACCGACCTGAATTCGAATGACCTCCTATGGTATCGGAAAGAGGCTCAAATAATATATCAAGATCCCTTCAGTAGTCTCAGTCCCTTTTTTACAATTCGGCGAATCCTCGAGGAGCCCCTCATCATCCATAAAATTGCATCAGCCGATGAAAGGCTTGCCATGATCGAAAGGGCAATGGAGGATGTTAGGTTAACTCCCATTGAAGAATTCTCAGACAAGTATCCCCATATGCTTAGTGGTGGGCAGAGGCAGAGGGTTGCCATTGCCAGGGCTTTGATCATGAAACCTAAGTTTGTCGTGGCGGATGAACCTGTATCCATGCTGGACGCGTCAGTAAGGGTAGAAATCCTCTATTTACTCCGGCAGCTTCAAGAGAAGTATGGCATATCCTTCATGTATATAACCCACGATGTGGCAACGGTCAAGTACTTCTCCGAAAGAATTGCCATAATGTATGGAGGAAAGGTTGTGGAGCAGGGTCCTATTAGGGAGGTTATAAAGGAACCTTTGCATCCTTATACACAGGCATTGATAGATGCTATCCCTGACCCTGATCCTAAGAACAGGTTTAATATAAGGAAAGTCCCGGCAGGAGAGGCACCAGATCCAATCAATCCTCCGACTGGATGTAGATATAATCCAAGATGTCCATGGGTGAAAGATCGATGTATCAAAGAGGGGCCTAAACTTTTTGAAGTGGAGGCAAAAAGGGAGGTTGCTTGCTTTCTTTATACTTAGCCTTTATAATTCGAGACGATTTTTCGTGGCATACAGTTTTTAGGCGAAATCCAGTTCGATTTCTCGGTGGGATCTAATAGATCTCAGGATTCTATATGAATATGAAGGTGAAATTCATCGCATGAGCTTTGTTAAAGGATGTCCCGATGAAGGCCTTATGCCCTGGAACCTTGCCGCATAGGCGATATAAGCAGCTATCATTCCGCAGGCTGGGTAGACGCGAGGAGCCGCCTTGATGGGCCCGTACATGACAAAGTCGGCACAAAGGGCTATGGGAAAGGCTTGCGATACAGCGTCGCATATCCTCAGGACCTCAGGCTCAAATTTCTTTAACTTTTTCCACATGGACATAGCGTTGGCAGGACCGCATCCCGCAGGAAGCCCAAACTCCTCTTTCACTCCATACACTGCCTGGCATGCTATGCCGATATCTGGCGTATCAAGAACAGTCGTGTCGATAAGAAACTTTTCGATACCTGCCTCAGAGGCTAGGCTTAGAAGCCCCCTTCTTCCAGGATTGTCCCTTAAGGTATTTAGCCTTCCTCGGAAAGTAGGATCCCTCATATCCAAGGCCTGAAGGACCGCAGCCTTAATCCCAGATTCTTTAATAGCCTTTAACTCATCGCTTCCTGCATTAGGGGCGATGGAGTTATAAACAGCCCTTTCCAAGAGCCCAACTTCTGCCACATGCTTCAAAGCCTTCACCCGAACATCCCATGTTACGCCATCCAATAGGAAGGGTGCATCGGAAACCTCGGCTACGAAGTCCACGAACTTAATCAATGCCTCCGGATAGCTTCCGACGACATCCAAAATCCTAGGAAGCCCAGTGGCGTCCAAAGCCTCTGCCTCCTTAGCCAGAAGGCTTTCAGCCTCCTTTCTATCAAAGATTCCTATACGCTCATCCTTAACGATTTCATGACCCGTATAGAAAATGCTACCAATCAAAACCGGAGGATTCTGTCCAGGCTGTCCTCCAATTTTTACTCCGGCTATCTCGAAGATTTTTTGTTCCTTCTCGAACCTGAACATGGTTTCGTCCCGCTACCTTAAGCGAATTTAAGCCTTTAAGATTTTTAAGCCTAAACCTTTGGTCTTCTAGATTTTAAAAAAATTTTGCTTTGTGGCTTAATTCTTTTTTCCGGTTTTCCCTTCCGTCTCTGAACGGCAAAATGGTCGATTTACGGAAACTTTCGGAAACAGCTCCATGACCCAGAGACTGAAAACGCTCCCATTGCCTATAAACCATAAATTAAGCCACAAAGCTAAAAATTCAAATAGCCATATTAGTAACTTTCTCTAGCTTTCATATCCATAAAGAGGCGTCTAGTATCGAATATTGAAATTGGTCAGATCCCTTCGCTTCGGATCTAGAAGCCCTTTTAAGAACTTCCCTTTAATCGGAAGCATTGCCCATCGATAGCTCATCCAGGACCATCCTTACGAGGCTTGGTATTGCCCTTCGGACGGTTTCGCTCAAGCAAGCATGAAATCCCTCCAAACTCTCAACCTCAGCGCCAATGATAATGACTTCCTTAGGAAATTCCTCCCCCATAATCTTCCTGCAAAGGAGAAGGAGATCCATGGAACTGAGGCTATGGACCGATAAAGGCATAGGAAGCTTCGAAGAATTCTTCATTTCGTTAAGCCTCAGCCTTAACAAAGAGGGCCTTTGATCACCAGTCTTTAAGGCATCGATGACTATGACCTTCTCTACCCCCTTTAGAATCGATGGTAGATTCGTTCTTAAGGGATCCGCATCATAGACCTTCACATTCTTTGGAAGTTTGATCCTTCGAATTTCCTTCAGAACCTCTGGCCCTAATCCATCGTCAGATGCCAAAGGATTTCCAAATCCTAAAACAACTATGCGCTTTGACTTCATTCCTCTCTTCTACCGCCTCATCGGCCGGTTTTCCTATAGAGTAGAGTTATATTTTTATATAGCTTCCCTATCGCCTTAAGTTTTCATTTTCAAAGGAAAAAGAAAACCTTAAGACTTAAGCAAATGGCATCCTTAAGTAAACGGAAGAATTGGAGGAAAGATTCATGGAGAAAGGCGCATCCAATGATCTAAGGAGGCTATATCCGAAGCATCCTTTGGTCGGCGTAGGCACCGTTGTCCAGCACGAAGGTAGGGTTCTTCTCATCCGAAGGGCTAATGAGCCTGGAAAGGGTTTGTGGTCTATACCTGGGGGGCTAGTTGAGCTTGGTGAAACAGTTAGGGAAGCGGCAAAGCGGGAGGTTGAGGAGGAAACGGGGATCTTCGTGGAAATAGGGGAGCTTATCGATGTTATAGACAATATCATTCGAGACGAGAAGGGGGCCGTGAAGTTCCACTATGTCCTTGTTGACTTTCTGGCAAAGCCCCTTTCTAAGGAGCCCATCATTCGTCCATCCTCCGAAGTCCTAGAAGCGGATTGGTTCTTGCCTAAGGAACTTTCGAAACTTTCCATGACTAGGACGGCACAGAGGCTCCTGCAAAAACTCGATCTTTTGCCCAGGCTATGAAGGAAGGGATGGATCTTGAAAGATTAATAAATTCGGAAGTTTTTCTTTGCCTCTATGCACAAAATCCCTTCGACTAGAAACCTCTGCCCAGGAATCAAGCTTTTCGAGGTCTCAGCACCCCCTGTGGCTAGGAAGGCTGATACTGGAGAGTTCGTGATTATAAGGGTTGACGAGAATGGGGAGCGTATCCCCCTTACCATCGTAGATTGGTCAAGGGATTGGAAAGCATTTTTCTTACAAGCGTTTTCCAGGAAGTCGAAGATCTACTAGGAAGCTGGGAAGGCTGAAGGCTGGCGAAGGGATCCTAAACCTTGTAGGACCCTTAGGAAAACCCATTGAGAAGAAGCTTTACGGCACAACGGTCTGCGCAGCCGGTGGCGTTGGAATCGGAGCCATCTACCCGATCGCCAGGGCTTATAAGGCTTTAGGAAACAGGGTCGTAACCATCATAGGTGCGAGGAGCAAGGAACTCCTTTTCTTCGAGGAGGAACTTCAATCGTTTAGTGATGAGCTTTACGTAGCTATGGATGATGGATCCAAGGGGAAAAAGGGCTTTGTAACGGATGTTTTGAAGGAGTTGCTTCAAAGCCTTCGAATGGACTTGGTTCATTCCGTTGGACCAGTTTTGATGATGAAGGCTGGAGCAGAGGTTACAAGGCCCTATGGCATAAAAACGATTGCAAGCCTCAACCCCATTATGATCGATGGAACCGGTATGTGCGGATGTTGCCGTGTGATCATAGGCGGAAGGATGATGTTTACTTGCGTCGATGGTCCAGACTTTGATGCCCCATGAGGTCGATTTCGAAAATCTCTAGGCGAGAAATAGGCGATTCCTTGAGGAGGAAGCCCTGGCTTTGAAAAAAGATCAGATTTGAGGCGAGTGGCGATAAAGAATGGCATCGAATAAAGACCTTCAAAAAGGATGCCCTTTCCTGAGCGGGATCCTAAGGAAAGGATTAGGGACTTTAGGGAGGTTGCTCTAGGCTTCAAAGCCGAAGACGCCAATTAAAGAAGCCCAAAGATGCCTTGAATGTAAAAGATCGCCCACTTCGAAGATATGGGTCGATGGCTGTCCCGTGGAGATAGATATCCCTGGCTTTATCAAGGCTATCAAGAGGGGAGATTTCTAAGAAGCGATCCATATCATAAAAGATCGAAACAGCCTACCGGCCGTATGCGGTAGGGTATGCCCTTGGGAAAACCAGTGTGAAGCCTTCCGTACCCTAGGAAGGCGCTGGGAACCCATGTCCATAGGAAGGCTTGAGCGCTTTGGGGCAGAC
>JAGTQN010000098.1:0-4450 GCA_018396395.1 Candidatus Bathyarchaeota archaeon
CTACTATAACTACGTAAGGCATCATATGGCTTTAGGAAAGGCTCCATGCGGATCCTCCGCACCCGAACCCCTTTCCATGCTAAGCCTCGTAGAGAAGGCGGTGTGGAAGGCTTAAGGTTATAGCACCAGTGGGGTAAGGGGAAAACTTAAAAAAAGATTGCACAGAATGTGTAACGGTGACCGTATTTTCTTTTTATGCAACTCTGAAGAGTTCAGAGGGAAAATCACGGGCGCGGTCCAATGACATCGATTTTATGATGAGCTAATGAGCCGGCAGTCACCTAGAATCGGAAGGGATTACAACACCCCCTCCTTAAGAACAATTTCAGGGCGAGAATTAAGGTCATGAATAACGACTCAATGAAACTGTCCTCGTAATATCGTCAATTGCTTGAAGCGATTTTCCATAAATATGTGGAATGAAGAATCTCACTTTTCTGTTGTGTTGTTTTAGTTCCCTTTTCAGAATGTCTTCGGCCCAGAGTAAATCACCTAAATGCAGTATAGCTGACCAGTTACGGACTATCACCCAAACATCATTCACAGGCTTAGTTAGAGGTCGTTCGATATACTTCCTGACAGATTCGAAGACTTTGAGAAGAGGTGCTGGTGCTGTACCAAGTATTGTTTCGCATTCAACCGCTAATGCTTTTTCCTCCACATAAACATCTGCGATTACCTTATCTCCAACCTCACATGTGCAGGTTATTTTCTCAAACTTTATGCCAAATATTTCATGCAAATTCTTAATTGTTAAAATCTTCATTGCAACATGATCTTCGCTTTCATGCTCGCCCACATCCCTTCTAACGCATGCTAGATAGTTGCCTAGCAAAAGCTCATTTAGAAGGTCTCGGTATGCCCTGTCAACCCTTGCAACCATAATATCCAATTGAGGGAACTCTTGCAATTTCCCTTCGATCATGGTGGTTATTCTATCCTTCGCCTCTAAACCTTCGATTTTGCATACCTCATCATAAGGCACGCCGAAGCATGTGCTCAAAACTCTTGCTAAATGGCTTAAAATGTAGTTGAGCTCTGGAACTGTTCGTATAGCTATAATTCTTGCCTTATATGGTTTGCAAAGTTCTCTAACGAATTCTTCGGCTTCATCGACTTCTTTCGCTAAAATTATGAGGAATCCAAGTCCTTGGGAGAACGCCTCTTGAAGCCTTCTTTTAAACCATTTTTCTTTTTCATTGCTCTCCACATCTTTTTTGCTTAATATGCACTCTTTTTTCAAAACAACTATTTTTCCCGAGAGTCCTCCAAAATGCCTAAGCCACACATCACATCCTTCTTCGAGCAATACAACTGGTTCTGGATAGGCCCCTTTAACCTCCCTGTAGAGTTCCCTGCAGAGAATCCAGAATAGATACCATAAATGATATTTGCTTTCTGGCAAAATTATTATGACAGGTTCTCCAACATATTCTCCTGAAGCCCCTAGAAAACACCTAAGCTTTTCCCTTTCATCTGGAATTAAAAGCTCCACTAATCCTATACCTTTTAGCTGTTGGATCTGGGCTGTGGCGCGTAAAGTCTCAACAGCCTCTGTTAATGTAGCTTTTATTTCTTGCTGTAAGAGGAATCTTTCAGATGCTAGTGCCGGAAGATTGACTTTAGCTTTGATCTCATCAGATATGCTCGGCAGTTTAAGCGAAACTTCAATAAGCCTTAACATATGCTTCAACGTGAAGGCTGTTATGCCGGGCTGTTCGAAAAGGGTTACTGTTTTAATGTCGTCCCTAAGCCAAGAGTAGAAGCTTTGTGAGACAAAAGGCAAGAATAAGGGCAATATCCTTTCAACTCCGCAATCAAAGGCCCGCATAGAATGTTGAAATGGATATCTTATCTTTGTAAGAGGTTGTAGTCGCACTTCCGTCAAAATCCCGTTTTCTATCGGTAGTACGGGCCGAATCAATTCAGGCGGATGCCTTACGTTTACAGGCATCGATAAAGGAGCCCTTATCAAAAATAGACGAGAAGCTTCGCCCGTCATTTCATTTTTCTTTCCATCAGGTGTTGTCAATATAACTCTAATTTTAAGGCTTTCCTCCTTCTCCTCCTCTATCCTAACCTCAACCTCAGCCTTTTCTTTAACTTTGAGAAGATCCAGTAGTTCTTCTAGGTAGTCCTCAACATAGCGTAAATAAGTTTTTAGCCCCCTCTTCTTCTGCGACATTACACTTTCCTCTCCAGAGTTGAGGCAACCCTCCCATCAGCACTTAGCAACAACTCTGTTCGTCCTGTGACCAAGCTCGGCATAAGCCATCTTAAATAACTTAACAAATTAGTTTCCTGCATAACGTTCCTGTATTCACTAGGTGAATATAATAGATTAACACATCGAACGGCAAAGCCTTCTATACTCCATGGAAAATCGCTTCTCCATCCCCTAAGTTCACTAAACTCAATATAGCTTCTTTTCCATGGAAGCTCATTCCAGCCGTATTGTAGTTGTGTTGGCCTCACGGGACATTTATCCAAGTAAAGTTTGACGACATCCACGGAAGGCTCAACACTTGATAATATTCCTGGCCTACTAAGCACTGCGACTAGTCCATCAACGAGCCTGCAGATTGAGCCTCCAAGCGTTAATTCCCGTGCTGGTAGTATGCTTAAAGTTACATAATCCCCCCATTCTTCAACACGACAAATCGATGGATAATCTGGATACCCTAATATTGTCAAGTTCTCAGTCAGTGGAGACTTAACCGCTGGTACAAACAATGGCAAATCCTCTTTTATACCTAGAATTTTGAAGGTTTTCTTCCGTTTCTCCTCATCTTTCAGAGAAGGATATAGCGCTTCAAACAAATATTCCCTGGTAACCTTTCTAAGAGTCCATGCAAATAAAGTATATTTGCCAGCTTCATCTACACCGAGAAACGCATTTCCAGACCGCTCAACGAGCAATCTTAAATTCTCGATAGGATCCGTTGGCGCCTCAAACTCATCTTTTATGTCACCAATGATTTTTTTTAGCCACTTCTAGGATGTACGTAGCACGATCAGCCAGAGCCTTTGAGACATCAGAAGAAGCATCACCAACAAAATATTTTGCAACAGCCCCGGCAAGAGCTTTCAGAGGAACGATGTAAGTTTCTATTAATTTTTTCCATGAACTTTCATCCCAAGGCCTAATCTCATTGATGAGCTCATCTGGAGATACAAGAGACATTCATCCCTCCTCCAACTTTGCTTCTTATTGGATATTAAAACTGAAGATTTTATAAAAAATTAACCTCCCCAGGTTTCTCCTGGCTCTACTCCTGTCCTTTCCTTTATTAAGTCCCTTTTCTCCGCGATAGGAATAAGGTCTCTCATCGACTCTGAAGGATAAAAATTAACGCTCTTATAGGAGGGTGCGAAGGGGGAGATCCCGATAATGTATGAGGATGTAAGAAGCCATCCTGAAAAGTTCGCTTCCCCTCCCCCTCGCATGGCATGGAGTCCAAGGCATCCCCTTGTGAAAAAGCTTTTCTTAAAACCAAACAGATTCATTAGGGAGGAATCTGGAGGGGAAAAGCATGCCCAAGCCAGGATGTGCATGCATAACTCTCAAAAAGGATGTGGCCGAGCTCCTAAAGGCGAGAGCCGAAGAGGAGCGAATAGGAATAAACGAATTGTTATTATGCCTTTTGCAAAGGGATTATGAGGGCGGTCCTTTCGAGTCTATGGGCATCCTCCACGAGGATCCTCTGCTCTTCCCTAGAGAACTGGAGTTCCAAGGGATTCGTATCGAATGGATCCGTGAATCCTCCAGAGGATACCATTTTGATGAAGTCTACTCCTAGCTTGACAAGGTTCCTTACTGTCTTCCTTATCTCCCTCTTCCCCTCGATCCTTTCAAGATCCTCTCCTAATCCTAAGCCCATTTTATTTTATAGCCTCCCTAACCATCTCCCTCAAGCCTGAAACAGCCAGGAGCCTCCTTCCAAGGGAAAGCCTGGTTCGGTAATGGTAGTCGACAAGTTTGAGCCTTGCAGCCTTCTCCTCATCCTTTGTTAGGTCGCAAACCCTTTCTATGATACGCCTTACAGAATCGTAGCCCACTCCCCTTTTGAGGCAAAAGCCCAAAAAGGCCATCTCAAGCTGATTTCGGTAGCCCCTTCGCCAATATTTAACCAAAAACCGAACGGCTTTCGCTTCCTCTTCGCTTCCTATCCTTTGGGACCTATGGCTTTGGCTTTGGATGTATGGGGGATCGCAGGCCATGAAGGATAAAGCGCCGTTATCGGGTCCTTCACTCTCGACCTCACGGACCAGCTCCTTCCATAGCTCGATGATATTCTGTTTTGTCTTCGTTTTTTGAGCCGTTGGGCTGGGATTGATGGAAAATTCCCTAGGAGCCTTCGCCAGGCTCCTGATCGCATCCGTATCGAGGTCTGGGGAGAAAAGCTCCTCGATGCTGATAGGGACCTTGTAGAGCCCCGTCTTCCCGTTT
>JAGTQN010000098.1:4502-5504 GCA_018396395.1 Candidatus Bathyarchaeota archaeon
GGCTCTCAAGCCTTCCACCCAAATATTCCTTTATCCATTCTGAAAAATGGCGCCAGACCTTATGGAGGTCCTTATGGGGGGTCCCTCCGAAGGCTTCTAGTGGAACCTCGATATGAAAGCCTTTTGCGCCCGAAAAATAGATACGGATGGCGCCCTCTGGAAAGCCCAGCTTAAGGAGGACATTTACGACCTTTCTGGCATCCCTAAGGGCTTTCTCCAAGTTTCCGCCATCGCCATCGCCATCGCCATCAAGATCCATATAGAAGGGTCCATAGAGCCTCGAAGTTTCAAGGGCTTTAGTTTCATAGCGAAAAACAGAGGCGAAAACGTCCCTGTTGGCATAGCGTTCCCTAAGGCTTTCGAGCTCCCCTTCCGAAGCGATCAAAAAGCGCCTGAAGCCTTCCGGAGCTGAAGGGTCCAAGGCTCCAAATTCGAGGATGGAAAAGGAGCCGATGGTGATGGATAGGGGGGAGGAAAGGCTTCCAGGCACCTCTCCAGAAGCTTCTAGAAAGGCTTTTCCTGGCATCCCCTCCTCCCTGGTTAGGCTTTTTTCCGATCCGGAAGGGCATGAGATATCCGAGTGCTTTTGGCATTCTTCACAGCGATTCGGGGGTAGGGGATTCCTATGCCTATACCCAATCCCCTCCGGGTTATAGCAGCCCGCGACAGTACCGTCCTTTCTCATCTAACCCCCAATCCTTTCCTTTAGAACCTGTCTTCGGCTTCGGGACCTGAGCCTGAAGGGCATCCGTCCATAGGTGTTTTAAGGGGTATCGGGCTATGAAACGGTCGTCGCCCTGAAGCCTATACCGGAAGCCTCCGATGGTAAGGGTCTTTCCTGGAGCCTTCTCTAGGCATGCCTTCAGCTCCGAAGCCTCAGGAAGGTTTGAGAAGATCCATGCACCTTCCCCCTTTCGGTAGGGCTTCCATGGAAGCCCCTTCAGGGAAGGCGAATTCCCGTTCGCATCCTCCTTCGTCCTCTTGTAGGTTTGCGTTTCGGCC
>JAGTQN010000098.1:5771-6136 GCA_018396395.1 Candidatus Bathyarchaeota archaeon
ACCTACGTCTTCACCCCTCGCTTCCGCTTTTCCTTAGATTTCGCTTCACCTTTGGCACCCCTTCAGGTTCAGAGGATGGAGATTATGCGGTCTAACTCACGCCTGACAAGGCCTGCATCGATGGGTGCGTTCTTTGGAACCACCACGACAATCCCGTCGTAGAACACATCCACCTCGTCGCCGTTCTTCAGCCTCATGCCCCTCATCCAATCGGCCGGAAGCGAAACGAAGCTACTCGGGCCGATCTTTACGATTTTTCTCCTTGTTTTTGCCGTCAAGGCGTTTTCACTCTCATAACAATAATACTTAAATACTCATATTAGTTTTATTTTGAATAATTGGTATGGAAATTCATAGAAAAAATA
>JAGTQN010000094.1:0-410 GCA_018396395.1 Candidatus Bathyarchaeota archaeon
AACACATTCTGGGCATTGAGGAAGAGGATCGTTGCAAAGCTCCAGAACCCCAGGCTAAAAAGAATAACTTTCCATACGCTGAGGCATTAGAAGGCAACGATGGAGTACCATAAAACGAAGGATGTTGTCTATGTTAAGGAGCTTCTTGGGCATAAGAGCCTCGACATGACGGCGCTTTATATTCACTTGGAGCGAGCGCTTTACAACAGCCCCTCTGATGAGTTTTTCTGTGCAGTCGCAAGAAAGGATGAAGAAATTAAAAGGCTTATCGAAGCTGGTTTCGAATATGTTTGCGAAAACAAAGGCGCTAAGTTCTTCAGAAAGCGAAAATAAAATAAAATAAAATAAAATAAAATAAAAGTAACATGGAAATGAAACTCTATGCCAGAAAATGGAAATGAAAGGGCTAT
>JAGTQN010000094.1:417-6304 GCA_018396395.1 Candidatus Bathyarchaeota archaeon
AAGGGAAAGAAAAAATTTGAGGAAATCCTTAAAAATTTACGGAAAGAAAGATACTCTAAATTTGGAGGTATGAACCTTGAAGAATGAGCTAAAGTGGAGGCTCCATAGGGGTGAGCAAACCGTCGGCATATGGATAACCATTCCACATCCTGATGTTTCAGAGGCCCTCTCTACCCTACCCTTTGATTGGTTCGTCTTTGATCAAGAGCATTCGCCTTTGGATGAGCAGCTTACCCAAGAGCTTATGCAAGCTATGAAAGGGACGAGAATCGTTCCCCTCATCCGTGTAGCTTGGAACGATCCTGTTCTGATAAAGAAAGCATTGGATACGGGCGCCTATGGCGTCATCGTACCATGGGTTAACAGCAGAGATGATGCCATAAGGGCTGTGAGGGCATGTAGATACGCCCCTGAAGGAATAAGGGGATGCGGTCCCCGAAGGACGATTCTTCTGGATCCGGATTATCTAAAAACTGCCAATAGGGAAATCCTTGTAATAGTTCAGATAGAGACCGAGGAAGCCGTAGAGAAGGCTGAAGAAATCCTATCGACGGAAGGAGTTGATGCCTTTTTCATCGGACCTTTCGACCTTTCGACTTCTATGGGCCTTATGGGACAGGTTACCCATCCCAAGGTTCAGAGGGCAATAAATAGGGTCTTCGAAGTCGGAAAGAAGCTTGGAGTGGCATCCGGCATTTGGTGCGGAGCTGGAATGACTCTAAAGGAAAGGCTTGAGCAAGGATGGCAATTCTTAGCCCTAGGCATGGATCTAGACTTCCTCCTCAATGGGGCTCGGATGGCCCTAGAGGAGGCTGGCGTTACAGTGAAAAAAGAATGAATTCTAATCTTATTTTATTTTCGTGTTCGATCTTAATCAGGATTCGTTAGTGTCCATAAAAGGCGTTAAGGCTTTCTCTGTCGCTAATACATTACATAGAAAAGCCTCTTGTCTTTCGAAGGTATAAGGCTTGGATGATACTAGCGAAAAGGCTTAGGACTAGGCTTATTAGATAAGGGCATGAAACGGAAAGGTTAGCAGCCGCTCCTCCGATGATAGGTCCCAGAAAATAACCGAGACCTATCATGCTCTCGAAGGATCCTGCCTTTCCTCCCCTTCTTTCCTCATCCTGTAGCAAGGTAGCCAAGGAGGCGGCATAAGTGATTCCAGATGCCAAGCCAGTGAGGAGGAAGGTTATGTAGAAGAATCGAGGTTCAAAGCCTATGGATAAGGGAAGGAAGGCGATAGAATGAAGAAAGATTCCTATGGTCAAGAGAAGGGGCCTTCCAAAGATTGGCTTAAGGATTGGAATAAAGTAAAAGGCAAGAATTCTTGTTATTCCTGAAAGGAGGGTTGCGAGTCCAATCTCCCAGGCTGAGACATTGGCTGCAACAGCTTGGGCTGGAAAGATTGAGAGGAGGATACCTGTAAAGAAGCCTTGTAAGGCCGCAACGCCAAGGGCTATAAGATGACTCGACCTCGTGGATTCCTTGATTTTCTTTTTTTCTTCTTCTGGTTTTCGCCCTTGTTCCTGCTCCTTCTTGTACTCATACTTGTACTCGTGCCCATAATCATGTCCCCCTCTTCCATCATGAATTGGGACCTGAACCCTTGACTCCCTAAGAACCAAGATAACCAAGAGGGCTGTGGGGAATGTTATCGCTGCAACGAAGAGGAAGGGAGCCTCAATACCAAGAAGGCTAATCAAACCTCCGGCAATGGAGGGCCCGAGGATAGCCCCAAGCCCCCATGATAGATTATAATTCCTTAGGGCCCCTTCCAAATCCCCTCCCAATTCGACGGTAAGGGCTTCGAGGGATGGCCATAGGAGGGAATTCGAAAGGCCTGTAAGGACCCCGAGGATGAGTAACTCTAAGGTGTTCCTGGCAAAGGGAAAGAGGATACCAAGGCATGAATAAAATAGGAGGGCTGCCACTACTAGGATTTTCCTTCCTAGGGCATCAGAAGCCCTTCCAAAAATAGCAGGTGCAAAGCAGTATAGAAAACCCATGGACCCTCCAATGAGACCAACTTCAAAAGGAGAGGATTTAAGTTGATAGGCTAGAATGGGGATGCTAAGGCTGAAAACACTCAAAGCTGTTTGACTTATGAAAGCTAAGGGACCTATGAGATTCTGATTCTTTGAGGATCCCTTAGCCCCTCGATTTTCCATTGTGGTCGAAAATAAAGGGACGCCCCTTATGAAGATTTAGCCTTATCGTCTTTATACCTTTAAAATTGGAAGGGGCTTTGTCATCGCCAAAGTTGGCTCTAGGGATGAGAAGCTTCCATGGAATTCAAGAATAAGGATGCCTTTTTACAGGGGGGCCCAGGGAATTGGATCGTCCATCGTTGAGACTTTGACGGGACATGGAGCGGACGTTGCGATATTTGACCTAGAAATTGAAAAGGCAAGGAAGTTGGCTGATTCCATACAGAAGGCAACGGGTACAAGGATTCTAGCCCCTTTTTGGGAACGTTTCGAAGCGAAGAGATGTGGATTATGCTGTTCAAAGGATCCCTATGGAATTCGGGAGGATTCATGTTCTCATCAACAATGCTGGTATTTGGAGAGGGAGCTCCTTCGTAGAAATGAGGGAAGATTGGGATGAAGTCTTCGATGTTAATGAGAAGGGAGTCTTCTTTGCTCACAGTCGTGGCAAAGGTTATGATGAGGCAGGGAGGAGGAAGGATTCAGAACATCGCTTCATCTGCAGGAAAAGGCGAGGGATCGGAAGGCTGGGGAGCTTACTGTGCTTCTAAGGCAGCCGTCATCATGTTGACGAAGGTCATGGCTTGGGAGCTAAAGCCCTATGGCATTTGGGTGAACTCCTTAAGCCCCGGCGCTACGAACACAGCCCTTCTTAGGAAGATCGTAGAAACGGAGGGGGCGATTATAGGCATGCGGCGAGGCCTGAGGATGTAGCCGAAGTTGCCTTCCTTGGTATCCGAAGAGGCTGGTGATGTAACTGAAATGGACTTCGATGGACCTCATGGGGATTCTAGAACCCATAAGACATATCCTGAAAAAAGAAAGGGAGAATACCAAGGAAGGTCGTGGATATCGAGGTCGAACCCCCTTTTCTTTTTATTCCTTCAGTTTATAAGTTCCAATTCTTGATTTTTCCATGATGGTATCGAATGCGGGAGGAAGGGATCCATAACCATAAGCTTCAATATGATGCTCTAATTCTACGCTTTAGTGGAGAGATTGGTATAAAAAGCCGACCAGTAAGGCTGAGGCTTGAGAAAAGAATCGAGGAAATCGTTAAGCGGGAGCTTACTCGTGAAGGAATAAAGGTTTTAGGAGTCTCAAAATTTCTAGGAAGGCTTATTATAAATACTCCTGAGCCCATTGCGGCGATCCCAAGGCTTACAAAAGTTTTCGGAATATCCTCCCTATCTCCAGCCCTCAGGACATCCTCAAACCTCCAAGATATCGTCGAGGCTTCCCTTAGGATCGCTAAAGGCCTCTTAAGGCCAGGCTCAACCTTCGCAGTGAAATGCAGGAGGGTTGGTAGCCATCCGTATCGAAGCCCTGAGGTCTGTAGAAGGGTGGGCGAAGCGATCCTGAATGGGATAGGAAGGGATGTTAAGGTTAATCTCGATGAGCCCGATACTTCGTTCAGTATAGAGGTTCGAGGCGCTGACGCCTATGTATACGTAGAAAACGAAACCATAAAGGGCCCTGGAGGTTTTCCCAAAGGTTCCCAAGGGAAGGTCCTTTGCCTTCTCAGTGGAGGTGTCGATTCGGCCGTAGCCCTTTGGCTTGCCATGAAAAGGGGATGTTATCCGCTACTGGTTTATTTCGATAATGAGCCCTATACAGATGATACCACGACGCAAAGGGCAGTAGAGGTTGCTAAGAAGCTTTCTGAGTGGACTCAGGGATTTTGTAATCGTGTCTATTTGGTTCCCCATGGCAACAACCTTAAGGAAATTTTGGACCGATGTCCTAGGCGCCTGACATGCATACTATGCAAGCGCATGATGTACCGAATAGCCGAAGTACTGGCCGATCGTTTGGGAGCTGAGGGTTTATTGACGGGGGAAGCCTTAGGAGAACAAGCTAGTCAAACCCTTCATAATCTTCGCATCTTGGAACAGGCCATAGTTAAATATCCGGTTCACAGGCCCCTTCTTGGCTTCGACAAGGATGAAACCCATAAGATTGCTAGATTAATTGGTGTCTATGAGCTGACCGCCAGGAAGGTTAAGGAATGTACAGCCGCTCCAGAAAAACCTGCAACTAAGGCATCCATAGAGGATGTTCTAGAGGCCGAGGAAAGGCTTGATGTCGATACCATGGTTCGAAAAACTTTCGAAGGAATTGTGGTTAGGCGCCTTGATCGCGATTTTTCTGGCACTTAATAACTTATTTGGGGCCAATCCATCTTCCATTCCCTGGGTGCGCTTCAGGCGCAGATCCAGACCGACGACTATTTGAGACACCATCATATCCAACCTCCATAATTATTTCGTTGATGGAGGGAAATCTGAAGCAGTTCCTTTACATGCGATCTGGTTTATTCCTTAAAGAAGACTCGTCTATTTACGGTCGAAAACTTGACCTTCAAGCATCTAAACTTCATCCGAAAAACTTATATATAACAAGTGAAAGATTTTGTTTGATATTAATAATATAATAAATCGTGATGTTTCGTGCATACCTTAGGCAGAATGATAATTAGAAATTTACTAATTTTAATCCTTATTTCACCTTTTGCAATTTATACGATCTCAGAAATAAAAGGGACTTTCGATTATACTCAAGTAATCGAACAATTGGATATGAACGCTATTAAGAGTCATATAATATATTTGAGTACAATACCATCTAAACAGGAACCTTCACGCTTTACAGGATACCCAGGAAATAAAATGGCTGCTGAATATATATATAACTACTTACTAGAAAAAGATCTCAAAGTTCAATTTGAAAACTTCACAGTTACTGTACCAATAGACTATGGAGCTAACATTACAATATTGGATTCAAAGCTCGGCTCAAAGGTAATAAAGGCATATCCAATGCTACCTAATATCGTTAATCCTTGTCCTTATGTAAGTCCATCAAGTGGAGATAGACTAATCTATGCAGGATATGCAGACTTGAAAGAATTCGATGGAAAAGAGATTAACGGAAGTATTGCTTTAGTGGAGTTTAACTCCCGTTGGCTTTGGAAGAACTTGGTTGCATTCGGCGCAAAAGCCATCATTTTCATCGAGCCGGAAGATACAATGCGTGTCCAAGCTGAACAAAAGACATTCTCTATTCCCATAAACGTGCCAAGACTCTATGTATCTCGAGAGGATGGTGTTTGGCTGAGAGAAATGTGCAACCAACAGGGATCCCTGAGAATTTATCTAAAAACACAGATGACCTGGGAAAATCGAGTTGTCTCCAATATTGTCGGCTTTATTCCTGGAACTAATCCATCTCTAGATAAGGAAATTATCGTTTTGGCCGCTCACTATGACTCATACTCGATTGTACCTAGTATCTCCCCTGGCGCTACTGATGCATTGAATATTGCTGTCCTATTGGAGTTGGCTAGGTACTTCAGTCAAAATAGACCTCCACGTCCAGCTATATTCCTAGCGACCAATGGATATTGGCAAGGATTGATGGGAGGTCGAAACTTCATTGATAATCATTTTAATGAGTTAGGCTTCAAGATAAAGCTCTTCTTCAACCTTGATCTCTGCACGGATTCCGATGCCCTTGCAGTCATTCCCAAAGGATCATTATTTGCCTATAGACTACAGCCTATAGAAACACGATTCGCTTGGATACGGGACAGAATCTTTAACAACTATATTCCAACGGCTCAAAGGAATCTTCAAAAATTTTATAATGTCCTTGATGGCATATACCCCATTACACCT
>JAGTQN010000097.1 GCA_018396395.1 Candidatus Bathyarchaeota archaeon
TGGAGGGGAGTAGCCCGATATGTGGCGCCAAAGCTTGGATTCTACAAGCCAGCCCAAATCCATTGCAAGTTCCTTCCTGGCCTAGGCCCGGGAGGAAAGATGAGCGCCAGCGAGCCAGAGACTTCCATCTTCACGACGGATAGAAGGGAGGAAATCGAGACGAAGATCATGAATGCCTTTACGGGAGGTCAGCCTACCCTTAGGGAGCATAGGGAAAAGGGAGGAAACCCATCGGTTTGCTCCATTTTCCAGTACTACAATTTCCTCTTCGAGGATAATGACGAGAAGCTCAGGAAGATTTACGAAGACTGTAGGAGGGGCGAAATTTTCTGTGGTGAATGCAAGAAAAGACTTTCAGAAAGGGTTGTGAAGTTTATCGAGGAGCATAAGGAGAGGAGGGAGAAAGCGAAATCAAAGCTAGATGATTTTATCCTTAAGGACTAATCTTAGTAGGATCAAAGGGAGGGAAGGGAAGAGAAGGGAAACCTTCTTTCACCTTACCTATAAAATCTATTTGCATAGCACAGAGCTTATTACCTTTAAAGGCAATGAAAACTCAGCCTTTATGAAGGGAAAGGCATGGCGATAGTCGTCCTTGAAAATGAACTTAAGATCCTGAATTCCCTAGAAAGGCTTGATGGCGAGAAAACCTTAGAACAGCTGAGTGCATTGACGGGATTGACAAAGGATCAGATAGCCTCCCTTGCCTTAACTATGCGAGGAAAGGGCTTGGTTGAAATCATCGAAACCAAGAGCCTTAGGGCTTTCCTCACAGCCGAGGGGGAAAGGCATGGAAACCTAGGACTTCCAGAAAGAAGGGCCCTGAACTGGCTCTTATCCCATGAGAAGGGCTCCTTCGAAGAGCTAGCCGATGCCAGTTTAGAAGCCTGGGAGGTCCCCATAGCCATCGCTTGGCTTAGGAAGAAGGGGTGGGCTGAGGTTTCGACTATCGCTGGGAAGAAATTCCTCATACCTACGGAACTCGGGAAAGGGTATAAGGAGAAGCGAAGCTTAGAAGAGGAGGCCCTAGCCCTTATCGCCTCTTCAAGGGATAGAAGCCTCGAATTGAAGGGACAACCTGACGGAATCCTTGAAGCCTGTCAAGCCCTAAAGGCCAGGGGTCTCATTAAGCTCCAAGAACTCTCCGAGGAAAGGCTTCGCTTAACTGAGCTGGGTCGTAGGGCCCTTAAGGGCGAAGTTAGGCTTATCTTAGAGGTTTCAAGGCTAAGCAGGGAACTCATCCTTTCAGGAAATTGGCGGAATGTAAGGCTCAAGCATTATGACGTTTCCATTCCGAGCTACCAAGTTTTTGGGGGAAGAAAACACTTCGCTAGACAAATCCTCGAGCATATACGAAGAATATGGGTGGAAATGGGCTTCAAGGAAATGAAGGGTCCCCTCATCGAAACCTGCTTCTGGAACTTTGATGCCCTCTTCGTTCCTCAGGATCATCCTGCTAGGGATCTTCAGGACACGTTCCATTTGAGGAATCCCGTCGCAGGGGACCTCCCCAAGGCTGAAATAGTCGAAAGGGTTCGAAGGACCCATGAGGATGGATGGACGACGGGTTCGAGGGGCTGGAGCTATAAATGGGATAGCGAAACCGCTAGAGAACTAATCCTCAGAACCCATACGACTAGCCTTTCTGCAAGGACTATAGCTGTCCTGAAGGAATCTGAAATCCCAGCGAAGTTCTTTTCTGTAGGAAAGGTCTTCAGGAACGAGAAGCTTGATTGGAGCCACTTGTGCGAATTCTATCAAACCGATGGTATCGTGGTCGATGAGAATGCAAACCTTAGCCATCTGATGGGATACCTACGGCGCTATCTCCTTAGGCTTGGTTTTCGTGAAGAGCAGCTCAGGTTCAGGCCGGCCTATTTCCCCTACACGGAGCCTTCCTTAGAGGTGGAATTCTACCATCCATTCTATGGTCGATGGGTTGAGCTCATCGGAGCCGGGATCTTTAGACCTGAGGTTGTGAAGCCCCTCTTAGGAAGGGATATACCTGTCTTGGCTTGGGGACCTACCTTCGATAGAATCGTCATGATTAATTATGGTATAAAGGACATAAGGGAAGTTTACTCGAATGACCTTGAACAGCTCAGGAAAGCGAAGGCTTGGATAGGCGGATAGTTGCCAATCGGAGGTTTAGGATTTGCCCGTGGTTAGTATAAATCTAAAGGACTTTTGTAACCTCGTTGGAAAGGATCTATCCATCGATTTCCTAAGGGATCGCCTTCCCTTCCTAGGGACGGCCTGGGAAAGGGCTTCCGAAGAGGAGTTTGAGGTGGAGGTCTTTCCCAATAGACCTGACATGTTCTCTACTGAGGGCTTGGCCAGGGCCTTTGCAGGTTTCATCAACCATCGAAAGGGAATCATTCATTTTGTTGTCGAGCCTAGCGACTACAAAACCTTCGTAGATGGTTCCGTAAGGGATGTGAGACCCTACATTGTCGTATCGGTTGTGGAGGGCGTAAGGCTTACAGAAGAGGGTCTGAAATCCATCATGCAGCTTCAGGAGAAGCTTCATATCTCCTTTGGAAGAAACCGAAGAAAGGCTTCCATAGGTATTTACGATGCTGATAAGGTCAGATTTCCTCTAAGCTACACGACGAGGGATCAAGGCTTTGAATTCCAACCCCTTGATTTTCCAGAAAGGATTAGTATTGCAGAAATCCTTAGAAGGCATCCGAAGGGCAGGGAGTATGCCTTCATCCTCCAAGGATTCGATCGTTATCCGATCCTTATGGATTCCCTAGGCACGGTTCTCAGTATGCCTCCGATAATAAACTCTGAGGATACCAGGGTTACACCATCTTCTAGGAATCTTGTCATCGATGTGACAGGCCTTGATTATCGAACGATAAATGCTGTTCTAAACATCGTAACCTGCTCCCTCGTTGAAAGGGGAGGAAAGGTTAGGGCCGTCAGTATATATTATCCCTATGCTACGGAATTTGGGAAAAGCCTCGTAACGCCGGACCTAAGCCCCAGAAGGCAGATTCTGAAGATAAGCTCCGTAAGGAAGCTTACTGGTCTAAAGATCGGAGCCGATGAGATTAGGAGCCTTCTGGAAGCCATGAGATTTGGTGTGGAGAAAGTTGATGGAGATACCATGACGGTTCTTGTTCCTCCCTACAGGGCGGACATCATGCACGAAGTTGATCTTGTGGAAGATGTTGCCATCGCCTATGGATACGATAGGATTCTTCCAGAGATTCCACCCATCTCAACCATAGGAGGAGAGGATCCCATGGAAGTTTTCTCCTCCAAGATCAGGGAGCTCATGATCGGTTTTGGCTACCAGGAGGTTATGACCTACATCCTTACGAATCCTACGACCCTTTTCAAGAAGATGAGGCTTCCAGAAACCAAGGATCTAGTGGAGCTAAGAAATCCGAAGACCAGCGAGTACACGGTATGCCGGAACTGGCTTCTACCGAGTCTTCTTGAGGTTCTAAGCCGAAATACGCATCGAACCTACCCCCAAAGGATCTTTGAGGTAGACGATGTCATAGAACCCTATCCAAAAGCAGAAACGAAAGCTAGAAGCCTAAGAAAGCTTGCCTTAGTGACGATTCATAATGAGGCTGACTTCGCTGAGGTAAGGGCCCTTTGCGATGCCCTTTTCCATGCCTTAGGACTCAGGGCAGAGGTTTTACCATCGGACCATCCTAGCTTTCTCGAAGGACGGTATGGCATGATAAGCCTTAAGGGCATGATCTTGGGCTTCCTAGGGGAGGTCCATCCTGAGGTTCTCGAGGCCTTTGGCCTAGAGCATCCTGCTGCCGCCATGGAACTTGACCTGGAAAGGATTAGGGAATTTTGTATGGAAATCCGATCTTCCTAACAGGTGTTTTGCGCTTCTTCCTACGAATGGCTTCCATCCTTTCCAGTATGCCTCTGCACCATCTGAAGGAATTTAAGATGGCGAAAATGTCCACTACAAGGATTGGGAACATTAAGGAAATAAAGGAAATAATAAGGCATCTGAACTTTATACAGACTTTTACATAAGATCATCCTGGCCATTTTGAAAACCTAGAGATCGCCTAATCTGTTCAGAAGGGGTGCGGCATCCTCATAAGCCATTCTCTCAAGCTTAGTAGCCCTTAACCCGTGGATGGCTGATGAGAGGCATTCTTCCTTTCCAAGGATTGCCCTTACGAAGTTTACGTCAGGATTTGGGCTTGTCCTAGGGAGGTTTTGGGGAAGGACCTCGCAAAGGTTCCCTCCCTTTTCCTGAAGATAAGCCCTTCCTCCAATGACAAAAATCGCCCCATGGCTGCACCAGACCCGAAGTTCCTCCCTTACAGCTACCTCTGGCGAATCACCAAGAACGGAGATGCTCGCAAGGGCTCCATTCGATAGCTCCACAGAGAGGCTCGAGTACATATCTGATTCGCTTCCTTCCCTTTCCATGATAGCCTTCACCCTCAAGGGCTCAGCATCGAGAACCCAGAGAACCAAGTCCGTCAGATGGGTTCCCGAGCAGACTAGTTGCCCTCCTCCTGAAAGCTTTGGATCGAGGTACCAGCTTCTAGGACCGATGGCCCTTCTTAGGTCCTGAGTCAGCCAAGCAAGGGCGAAGTGGGGCCTCCCTATCCTTCCATCTTTTATGATGTTCCTAGCAAAGATGTATTCTGGCTGGAAATGCCTCTGGTAGCCTACAGAAAGCACAAGCTTCCGCCTTTCCGCTTCCTCTTTCATCGTCTCAGCTTCCTTAAGGCTTATGGCCATAGGCTTTTCCACTAAGACATGGATGCCCTTTTCCAAGGCTGCCATCGCATGTTCATAGTGATACACATGGGGTGTGCAAACTATGACGGCTTCAGGGCTAGCCTCATCGAGCAATTTTCTATGGTCCATGAATAGGGAAGCCTCTCCCAAAGCTTTCGGGGTTATATTCCTGAACTTATTGGCAAGAGATGCGAGTCTCTTAGCGTTTTCGAGGTTTGTATCACAGAGCCCTACGATTTCAGCCTCTCCATCGCCCAAAAGGGAAAGCCTTTGGACATGGGTATGGCTGATTCCCCCACAGCCTATAAAGCCTATCCTAACCATGTATTATCCCAAGAGGGATTAGAACGATTCTGAAATCTAAAATCTTTCCTTCCTCCCTTTGTCCCTTTCTTCTCTTCTTATCGCATCATCGTTCGAGGTCTGAATTTTGGAGGGAAAACTTTACAAAAGCCACCCGCTTTTTATGATAGCGTGGTAGCCTTGTACCTCGTGGGGGAAGCCCTTGTAGGTGAAGGGGATGAAGTGGCCCACATAGACCTCATCATAGGAGAAAAGGATGGTCCTGTAGGCCAGGCCTTCGCATCGGCACTTTCGAAGCCCACCGTTGGGCATACACCTCTCCTCGCCGTCCTAAGACCTAACCTTCCTTGCAAGCCCTTTACGATCGTCGTTCCGAAGGTGACGGTTCAGAACATGGAGCAGGCCGGTCGCATCTTCGGCCCAGCCCAGGCAGCCGTGGCAAAGGCTGTCGCTGACGCTGTCGAGGAGGGAACGATTCCTAGGGACCTCGTAGAAAAGCTTGTCATCATATGCGGCGTCTTCGTCCATCCGAAGGCAAAGGACTCAAGAAGGATATATCACTACAACTATGGAGCTACGAAGCTTGCCATTAAGAGGGCTATGGAAGGCTATCCCCCCTTGGAAAAGATTCTCTCTGAAAAAGAGAGGGCGAAGCATCCATTAGTGGATTTCAGGGCTCCAAAACTTTGGATGCCCCCCTATCTTCAGGTTGCCCTAGACCTGACGGACCTTGAAGCCGTGAAGAGGGTTGTGGCCCAAATTCCAAAGAGCGATCGGGTTATCCTGGAAGTCGGAACTCCGCTTTTAAAGAAGTATGGCGTGAGGGTCATAAGGGATCTAAGGGAAATAGCCAAGGATTCCTTCATTGTAGCAGACCTTAAGACCCTTGATGTGGGACAGGTGGAGGTAGATATAGCCTACGAAGAAACGGCCGATGCTGTCGTGGTTTCGGGCCTAGCCCCGATAGAGACTGTCCGAAGGTTCATCCATGAGGCCAAGAGGCTTGGCATCTATGCCTATGTGGACATGATGGGAGTAAAGGATCCTTTGGAAGTCCTTTGGAGCCTCGAAGAGCCTCCTGAGGTTGTTATCCTCCATAGGGGAATAGATGAGGAAGAAAGCCGAACCCCTGGATGGGATCTTTTAGGGAAGGTCAAGGAAGC
>JAGTQN010000095.1 GCA_018396395.1 Candidatus Bathyarchaeota archaeon
GAGCTCTACCAGCGGGGCATCCTGAAGAAGGAGGACCTGGGCTTCGAGCTCAAGTGGGGAGATGCCAAGGCCTTCGAAAGGCTTGCATGGATGATCGTGAATCGGGAAGGAATAGGCGATATCCTGGCCGAAGGAACCTACAGGGCTGCCCTTAGGATAGGAGAAATGCGGGGCGTAGACTGCCTCAAGTATGCCGTCCATGTGAAGGGCGTTGAGGTTGGAGCCCACGGAACGAGGAGCGGCCTAGACATGAACCCCATAGCCTATGCCTGCTCCCCCCAGGGAGGCGACCATACTTCAGGCGTCCACGATGCCTATGAAGATATGAACATGGTCTTTGCCGACTCTGCCGTCATCTGTAGCATGAACGCTTGGAGACCTGGATATGATAGAGTCTTCCAGTTCTATAGAGCCGTTACGGGTCTTGAAACAACGAGGGACGAGTGGTGCAAGATCCTTGCCCATAGAATCATACACATCCAGAGGGCTGCAGAGCTCATTGGAGGGCCAGACGTTTCCTGGAGTCCTCCCAGGGACGACGACAATCCCCCAAGGTTCTACGAGCCCCTTCCTTCAGGACCCTATGCCGGAAAGACAACCGATAGGAAAGCCTTCGAGGAGATGAGGCAGAACTTCTATAAGGCAATAGGATGGGATGAGAGGGGCATACCTAGGTCCGATGTCCTTAGGAAGCTGGGCTTGGAAGACGTGGATAGGGCTTTGGAGAAAGTCAGGTCTGGTTAAGGATAAACGGGTGCATTGTGATATCGCTAAGATCTCAGATCGAAGAATCTATTTCTTCGCACGATCTTGGTGCATCCTTCAGCCCCTTCCTTTTTTCTTTTTTATTCCTCTTGCTTTGTGGCTTAATCACGAACTTCGGACTTTTGGTCCTACTAAAGCCCTTCAGGGTTCGACCTTCGAAGGCTAGTTTCGAGCATTAGGATGGAATAGAGAAAACATCGTGTGGAAAATCGGAATTAAGCCACAAAGCAATTCCTTTATGATTTTCCCCTTCCTTTCTCAAAGAAAAGCCCATTGATCTGATTTGAAAAGATCGTCGATAAAGTCTATCGTAAGCCATTAAAAGGGCTCCACAAAGGTATTCGGATCGTTAAGATCGAAACCGGATCCTGTTTTATTTTCGATATAAGTCTTGAGGCATTTGATCCCCTCCGGAAAAGGGAGACATTCCCATCAAACATCCATCATAAAAGGTCTATAGCAAAGTTTAAACCAAAAGATTCATTAGATTTGGAAGGAGAAGAAATTCAAGATGCGAAAACTGAATGTCGCCATCCTCGGTTGCGGCTTTTGGGGAAAAAACCATGCCAGAGTTCTTAGTGAACTCGAAAGTAGCAATCTCGTAGCAGTAGCAGACATAAAGGAGGAAAGAGCAAGGACGATTGGAGAAAAATATCATGTAAAATGGTATACCGATCCAATGAAAATTATGGAGAGGAAGGATATAGAGTTCGTTAGTATATGCACGCCTACGATCACCCATGCCCAATTAGCCCTAGAAACGATAAAGGCAGGAAAGCATGTCTTGGTCGAGAAGCCCATGACAAACACTGTGGAGGAGGCGAAAGAAGTCATAGAGAAGGCAGACAAAGAAGGAGTTCATGTCATGGTTGGCTTCATCGAACGTTTCAACCCTGCCGTAAGAAAGGCTGAGGAGCTCATCGAGAAAGGGGAGATAGGCGATATAGTCCTGGCTTCCTCGAAGCGGGTTTCCCGGTGGCCGGAGCGCATCGGAGATGTGGGAGTAATAAAGGATTTAGCCATCCATGACATCGATCTGATCCGTTTCCTTTTCCAGGATAATGTGAAACAGGTGTATGCCGTTGTGGGAAGTCTTGCCCATAAATACGAGGACTATGCCAACATAGTTTTAAGATTCAAAAATGGAAAAAGTGCCTTCATCGAAGCTAACTGGCTAACTCCAAGAAAAATTCGAAGGCTCATAGTTACTGGAACTGAAGGAATCCTCCAAGTGGAATATATCAATCAGGAAGTGTTGGTTGAAAATGACAAAATGGCGTATCAGCCCTTCTTCACTTATGATGAGCCCCTTAAGCTCGAGCTTGATTACTTTGTAAGCTCTTTATTGAGGGGTGAGAAACCTACACCCTCTGGAGAAGATGGCTTAATGGCCCTAACCATTTGTGAGGCTGCTTTGAAATCAGGAAAAACCTCCTCCCCTATAGACTTATCCTTATCTTAAAACTCGATTTCATACTTCACTCTTCACTCCAAATCAGGGAATTTGTTGGTGATGGAGAGCCCATTCATGGATCTTATGGACGCCAACAATCCTGTGAATAAGAGCATCATACTTATACTTATAATACGCTCCCAGAAGACTCGAATGTTGATTAAAAGTTCAGCGCGATGCCTTCCTTAGAATTTTGAAGTTCCGATTAAACATAAGGAGGAGGTAAAGGAGACTCCTTTTTAGGCTTTAGTTCTTTCCTCTGACCTTCCTTCCCATTCCTTCTTTTCCTCTCCTCCTCAATGGAGCGTATAAAGAACGCAAAGACTAGCCCAAAAATGGGGGGTATGGAGGTTAATAATGCGTCTCGCATTTCAGTAAAGTTAGCGAAATAAAGGTATAGAAGAAAGGCTAGGAGAACACCTGATCCGATAAAAATGAGGGTTGATGCTCTGATGGTGACCGATCGATACCCTTTGGCTTGCCCTTCCCCGTCTGCCCTCTTTGCTCCTAGCTTAAAAGTTCCAAGCCCCCCATAAATAAGAGCAAGGGCTATAAATACTGGAGGAGCTGAGTCCATGGTTATAGTGGAGACTACGACCTCCAAAGGCGTTGGAATTGTGAAGAAGACTTCCATATGAGTCGAAAGAACATGGGCTCCTAGAAGAATCGCCTCAAGGGCTCCTGCCCAAGAGAGAAAGGCGCCAATGTATATCAGAGAAAGCCTGAAGAAAGGCCCTTTTCCTCCCATCCCTATCCTCTTAAAGATGTTGGCGAAGGTGGATAAAAAGTCATACATGCACAGTGCAAAAAAGGACCTGCGAACCGCCTTTAGGAGAAAAAGAAAAGAAAAAGGCATCAAACAAGAGGTTTCAATAATCATTAATTTCTGAATGATTAATCAATACTTCCTCACGAAATTAATGGACAACAACTTTATGATCGTTCATGAAAATCATTTTATCCAAAATCCTAGATTAAGCCATCAATTAAAGTCTTCGTCAAAGGAGAAGCCATTGGATAGCTACCAACCTTTTCCTCTCGAAAGGGCAGAAAAGTTGTCTAAATGAAGGTGTGAAAAGACTAGGCTTCACAGGTCGGGCCTCTACTGGTCTGTTAAGCATTGTACCGTTATGGCCATCAAAGGCTAGTAAAGAAATCGATGGGTCGTGTTATGCTCCCCATATCACATGGCATAGAGCAGCCTGCAGTTTTTCAAGGAAGGCTGAATAACCAGGGGTGGATTGGATCATACCCTGGCAAAGAGGTAAGCTTAAATACCCTTTCTCTCTATTTGAAGCTGGAAATGCAAGAAGTTTGCAAGATATGTGGTCTTCCCATAGACTTGTGCATATGCAAGGAAATAAGTCGGGAGCAACAAAGGGTCGTTGTAAAGCTGGAAAAAAGAAAGTTTGGTAAGCCAATGACCATTATAGATGGCATCCAAGAAAATAACGCAGACCTAAGAAAGATTGCCCAAGCCCTTAAGACAAGATGCGCCTGTGGAGGCACAGTAAAGGAGCAAAGAATTCTCCTACAAGGGGATCATAGGGAAAAGGCCAAGGAATTTTTAATTGAAATGGGCTTTCCAGAGGCGAACATCGATGTTGAATGACTCCGAAAATCGTTTCGGCGATTGTGGCTTAAGGCTTCTAGAGACCCTTAAATCCCTTCGAATCGTAAGAGGAAAGCAGGGATTGAAGCTTTGCCCTAAATGTAAAAAGCCTTCCATCAAGCCTTCAAGCACTTTCAATGGTTGGCTTATTCCAGAGGAATATGTTTGCCTAGAATGTGGATACAGAGGCCCTATCGTTCTTGAAGTTCAGTAAATCATCGGTGCGACAGGAAGGGTAAAAGGAAAGGGACAATTACGGAAAGGTCGTATAGTTCCAGTCAAGAGGTTAGGACTAAGGGCTAAACTTCTAGGCCTAGAGCCTCCCTAAGACCATTATAGCGATTCCTTATAGTAACCTCAGTTACGCCAGCCACTTTCGCAATCTCCTTCTGAGTCCTCTTCTCGCTTTCGAGGCATAAGGCAATGTAAATGGCCGCAGAAGCAAGACCCATAGGGTCTTTACCTGAGGCTATCTTCCTCTTTTGACATTCATGGAGAATCTCCACAGCCATCTGCTGAATCTTCTCGCTTATTTGAAGACGTGATGCTATCTTTGGAACGCATCTAACAGGATCGGCAATGGGCATCTTAAGCTCCAACTCCTTAACTAGAAGCCTATAACATCGGGCAACATCCTTTTCCTTAGCGAGACATACGCCAGCGATTTCCTTAAGGGTTCTTGGAGTTTCTGTAAGACGGCATGCCGCATATAGGGAGGCGGCCGCGATGGCCGTAATAGATCTACCCCTAACGAGCCCCCTCTCCAAGGCCTTTCTGTAAACTAAGGCTGCCTCTTCCTTGATAGATGCTGGAACGTGAACCTTATCGCTTAATCTGTCGATCTCGGCCATGGCTTGGCTCAGATTCCTTTCCATAGAGGAATGGATTCTAGATCTTATCTGCCATTTTCTCAGCCTGAGCATTTCAATCCTTGTATGAAGGGGTAGTTCTCTACCAAGGGCATCCTTATTGACTTGCTCAATGACCGTGGATAGACCCTTATCATGGATCGAAAAAGATAAAGGAACTCCTACACGGCTCCGAGAATCCCTCTCCTCTGCGGAGAAGGCCCTCCATTCCGGTCCATTATCCAAAGCATTTACCTTTACAACGAGCCCGCAATTACTGCAAACAACTTCTCCTAATTCATAATCTTCGATTAAAGAATCGCTTCCACATTCTGGGCAACGATCTTTGCTGATGTCGGGGACTTCCTGAGTCCGCGCTTTCAGCACAATCTCCGCCTCTTAAACGGTTCCTTTTACCCAAGACGGGCACAAGGATCCTTCGCGTTCTTTGATGCTTGAGGTGTGTGGGCGCTACGTAAATATCATATTTAAGGCTTTCCCTCTGGCTGCTCCAGGTTTACGCTTCTCTCATCTCATCTCATCCACGACGGCTGTCTTAGCATTACCCTTATAGAGGGCTTCTGAAATGAAAGGCTTACAAAGCGATGGAATGGATCCAGCGCCATATGGCTTCTAGGAAGCCATAGGCTTATTCTATGGCCTTTGAATCCTTCCTTAAGGATAGACATGAAAGGTATAAGTATATGGCATAAGCTACTTCACGATCTGCCTAGGATTCCTATCCCTCTCGAAGGTTTTCATAAGGCATCGAGGGAGATGGGCTCCTCTAAGGCTTAAGGTTATAGCACCAGGCCATATAAGGCAGGAGCGATTAGGTATGGTAAAGCCGATAAAGGCTGATGTTTAAGCCTAAGGTTTAAAATGCAAGACTCGTTTGCCAAAAAAAGAGGCTGAACGCATTCATCAAATAACGGATCCCACTCATGAGAAGTGATTTATAAAGGTTGATCACATTTCTTCAAAGGTGGGGATCGGGCTTGCGGATCAAAGTAAGATTCGTTGGTTCCTTAGCTCGTAAGATTGGAAGGGAAGCAACGATAGAGCTTGATGATGACATTAGCCTCGCTTCAGCTGTAAAGCATGTCTCGGAAAAGTATGGTTTCGGCCCCATCGATATAGAACAGGGGGGCGATAGGGGTTACTTCGTAATACTTCTCAACGGAAGGTCCCGAGAACCGAAGACAAAGCTTCAAGAGGGCGATGAAATATCATTCCTCCCTACTCTTGCCGGTGGCTGAAAGACTCTAAACCTAGTATTGTCAGAATTCTTGATGAAAAGACTTAAAAATCATTTTCCGATTAAAGGGTAGAATTTGAGGCTTTATGTCCTCAAAAATATGGATTGCAAGAGATTACTTCAACTGCTCTGGATGTCGAAGGTGCGAGATCGTCTGTAGTCTCAGCCACGAAGGAAAGATATGGCCAGAAGCCTCTAGGATTCGGATCTTCATGCCAGTGCCGACTTTGGAGATCCCCCATCTCTGCGCCCAATGCCACGACTATCCCTGCGTCGAAGCCTGCCCTACAAAGCCCAAAGCCCTCTCCATAGACGAA
>JAGTQN010000099.1 GCA_018396395.1 Candidatus Bathyarchaeota archaeon
TTATTTAGAGTGAAAGGGAAATAATAAAATAAAATAAAGAAAACTGATAGGCGGTAGGGATGGCTGAAGAAGAAAGGGTCAAGAGGCTCGCGGATTTTAAGGCTAGGCTTCAAAGGAGGCTTGAGGAGCTTAGGGAGGAAATGGAAGAGATCCAAGTAGCCCTTGAGTTCGTCGATGAAGCCTTAGCAGAAAGAAGCTTCAGGAGGGTCCAGCCTTCTGAGGCCCAGCCAAGTATAGAGCGCCCCCATGAGGCAGCCATACCTTCGATTCCTACGATTCCTTCACAGCCTTCTATTCCCGAGGCAGCCCCTGAAATAAGCCGAGGCATTACCTTTGATGCCTCAAAATATAAGCAGGCAATTCCTTTAAAAAGCTCTGATGGAACCCTGCTGGCGACAATGTACATTCAAGAGGATGAGGTTCTCGTAAGAATGCCAGATGGGCCGCGTTTCAGCTCTTCAACCCCACCCTTCCGCCAGTTCCTCCTAAATAGGGTCTTTGAGCCCATGAGGACTAGGGATCAGGAAGCCATAGGAAGGGGCGAAATGCCTCCTGAAAGGGGCTTTTCATACGAGGTTATGGAGACGGATCAAGGGATTCAACAGATAACGATCAGGAATTATGGGGATGAAAGAAGGCTAAGGGAGCTTAGAACCACCTTACGCTGGACCCTTGAAAAGATGTACGAAAAAACTAGGGTTACGGAGCCTTCTACATCGCGGCCCGATTGATGAGGAAAGGAAGTTTCTTCGAAGAATAAAGGGCGAAATCCTTTGATTTTGCTTTTATGATCGTGAAAGCTTCAGGAACTTTCGTAGTCCTTGCTCATCCATACGGTCTCATACGATACGATACTATAGAAAGGCTAGAAACCCTTTTTTATCCTGACACTTTAATTGCATGGGGATAATTTTGCGAGTTTCTTCTAAGAAGAGGATCCTTTTCCTTATCGCCCATGAAGGCTTCAATGACCGAGAACTTTTGGATCCTAAGGCGATATTGGAGGATAGGGGTATAGAAGTTGACATAGCCAGCACCTTAGCAGGAGAATGCCATGGGATGGGTGGAACGAAGGTCATGGCTCCTTTAGCCATCGATGACGTAAAGCCTTATGAATACGATGGCATCGTCATCGTCGGAGGATTAGGGGCTAAGATATACCTATCGGGTAATGCCAAGGTCCATGCCCTTCTAAAATCCTTTTATAAGGCTGGAAAATTAGTGGCTGCCATAGGGAGGGGACGCCATGCCCTTTCAGAAGTTGGGCTTTTTGGTGAAAACTTTTCCTACGGACCGAAGGTTGAGATCCGGGGCCATGTCATAGCAGCGCGGCCACCAGCCACTACACCAGGATGGACTTCAAAGGACTTTGGTCGTCTCCTAGCCGATCATCTCATGGCACCTTCTGGATAGCATGCAATTCAATCGCTCTACCGATAAAAACGATACGAAGAACTTGGAGCTGGAAAGAATTTTTCTGAGGCATCCTTAAGTTTCAAATTTCAATTGGGAATACCGATAAGTCCATATGTCCTATGGAAGGTTTAGGAAGGATCTTCAATTCGAGGATGGAGCTCCCTCATTTTCAAGCCTCCTCTAAAAGACCTTTTTATCGGAAATACCAAAGCTTTCGCATCGCAAGCTCATTCATATACATCAATCAATCCTCATTTTTATTTTTATTCCCATTTCATTTTCCGCCTTTAAGCCAATCTAGATAAGCCATAGAAGGACAAAGTTCCATGTAGGATTAAGGAGGGATGAAAGGCTTTATTTACGATGCCCTTACTATTTGAAGCGTGATTAGCCTTGAGAAACTTCTTAACCATCGATATAGAACGTTGTACGGGCTGTAGACTCTGCGAAATCGCCTGTAGCATAAGCCACTTCAAAACCTTTAATCCTGCAAGGTCTAGGATTAAGGTCCTAAGGTTCCATGCTCAAGGAAAGGATGTGCCTCTTGTTTGCCGGCAGTGTGGAAAATGTGCCGCCGAGGAAGCATGTCCAAAGGATGCCTTTAAGGCAGATCCTTCTACAGGTGCCATGAAGGTAAACCCTGAGCTATGTGTGGGTTGTAGGCTATGCGTCGATAGGTGCATCTTCGGAGCAGTCTTCGTGGATCCCGTCGACGATTCCATAGCAGTCTGCGACCTCTGCGGGGGAAAGCCCCTCTGCGTTGAATTTTGCGCCACAGGAGCCATCGCGTACGTGCCCTCCCATAGGGTTGGGATCCAAAGAAGCCTCGAAATCGCTGAGGGCTTGGTATCAAGGCTTAAACCTAGGGAATACATCCTTCCGAGGTGATGCGATTGAAAGGCTATGCCAGCAGGATTCTTTACGTCGATCTATCGAAAGGGTCCATTAGGCAAGAAGCCTTCGATGAAAGCCTTGCCAGGAATTATGTTGGAGGGGCTGGCTTTGCGGCCTACCTTCTCTATCGAAGCATAGAGCCCCGCGTCGATGCCTTTGAAGCTGGGAATGCCATTGTTTACGCTACAGGTCCCTTATCCGGAACGGTTATTCCGGGAAGCTGTAAGTTCTGCATCATGGCTAAGTCTCCCCTCTCTGGCTTCCTAGGGGAGACTTATGCCAGTGGAGACTGGGCTCCAGAGCTCAAGTATGCGGGCTTCGATGCCCTTGTCGTCTCGGGAGCTTCCGAAAAGCCCGTCTATCTATGGATCGAGGATGGAAAAGCTGAGATAAGGGATGCCTCTAGGTTCTGGGGTCTGAAGACCTATGAGCTTTGGGAGCCCCTATTGAAGGATGTAGGGGATCCCCAGGCAAAGGTCCTAAGCATAGGACCTGGGGGCGAGCGCCTAGTTCGATACGCCTCCATCCTGAACTTCAAAAGGGCTGCCGGAAGGACGGGTATAGGCGCCGTCATGGGGTCCAAGAGACTGAAGGCTATAGTAGTTCGAGGAACGAAGGATGTCGAGGTGGCGGACTTTGATGCTTGCGTTCGCATAGCCAAGGAAGCCCTTAGGCGAATCATCGAAGAGAAGGCGGGTTTAGGAACGATACAGCATGGTACCACGAACGGACCTATAGGCATAAACGCTAGAGGGCTCTTGGGAACGAGGAATTGGCAGGAGGAAGTCTTCGAGGGAGCAGAGCTTATCAGTGGATCTGAAATGGTTAGAAGGGGTCTTCGCATAGCCGATAAGGCATGCTTCTCTTGTCCCCTTAGGTGCTCAAAGCTCCATGCCGTGAGGGATGGTCCCTATTCCGGATATTCAACCGAGGGACCTGAGTACGAATCCCTCTACGCCCTAGGTAGCATCTGCGGGAATTCGAACGTCGAGAGCCTCATAGCAGCCGACCGTTTATGCGATGAGTATGGCATCGATACCATATCTACGGGCCTGACGATAGCCTTTGCCATGGAACTCTACCAGAGGGGGATCCTTTCATCCAAGGATCTAGACGGCCTTGAGCTTTCTTGGGGAAATCATGGCGCCGAGATCGAGCTTATAAGAAGGATTGGAGAAAGGAAGGGTATTGGGGACCTTCTTGCGGAGGGCTCCAAGAGGGCTGCCGAGAAGCTTGGAGGAGAGGCTCCCAAGTATGCCATGCACGTCAAGGGCGTAGAAATTCCTGGGCATTCGCCTAGGGGTGTGAAGACCTGCGCCCTAGGATATTCCATATCGCCAAGGGGGGCCATCCATACCGATCCGGCCTCAGCCATGTTCGATTACGACGATCCTTATCCTAGGGATCAGTATAGGGGCAAGGGCATTAGGGTCTACAGGGAGCAGCCAGGTAGCGGAAAAACCTTTAGGAACTTCCTCGGTCTTTGCGGTAACTGCCTAGGATTGGTTGGAGACCCTGGCTGGGGCTTAAAGGCTGTTCAGAGGCTCATGGCCGTCGTTACGGGGCTCAAGTTTAGCGAAGAAGAGCTAAGCGCCGTTGCTTATCGGACGTATACACTGATGCGATGCTTCAACGTAAGGGAGGGCGCCACGAGGAAGAACGATTGGCTTCCGGAGAGGTTCCTCAAGGAGCCGATACCTTCAGGTCCCAATAAAGGAGTCATCGTCTCGGAAGAAGGGCTCAAGATGATGATAGACGAATACTATGAAGCGGCAGGCTGGGACCTAGAAACGGGGATTCCCAGGGAGGAAACCCTTAAGCTTCTAGGCTTAGGATGGGTAGCCGATGACCTGAAGAAGTATGTTTCCCTACAGCCATAGGTAATGCGTCCCTTCGGATGGCTTCGAAAGTCTAGCTGCAGGTTCCTTTGGCATTAAGATCTATGGAAACCGAAGGCTCTAGGATCCTCAAGGACCTTTAGCAGGCTTTCAGCGGTGATGAGCTTTTTGGATGAAAGGATAGGATAGGATAGGATAGGATAGGATGAAGGGCATTAAGGCTTTTCTCGGACCATTGGAAAGGCCCTTGAGCTCGATGCCCTAGGTACGACTATGATTTGGGCATCCCTTCCATGGGTTTTTAGGGCTTCATCCAAGGCTTCCTTTGGTCCATGGGCTATGCTACCGAGCCAAGAGATTTCTTTGGATTCGAAGGCCCTTGAAACAAGAACGATTTGCCTCGAGGCTGCAAGCCTTGAGATGAGATATCCCTTAACGCCAAGCTCTGGATAGGCTATGTTTCCCCTGATCGTTTCCGACAGTATCTCCTCTGGACGCATTCCTTCCTTAAGCATTTCCAAGAGACTATCATGCCCAGACTCGTCGCCTTTGTAGTTAAGGTGATGTATTCCCTTGCCGAGACGATAGATTCCCTCGTGACAGGATGCCATAAGGATAACCGTACCCCCGCTCTTAACGACCTGCTCCGCTAATACGAGGGTGAAGGCATTTCCTATGATCTGCCAGAGGGTTTCATCCCTTGGACCATAGGCCATAATCAGAATATCGACCTTAGATGCCAAGGGATTCTCGAAAATCTCCCGTGATGCCCTAGCGCCGAGCCTCTGGGCCTTTATAAAATCACCAGCGACGAAGGCTACAACTTCCCTTCTATCGTTCAGGATGGCGTTAACGATAAAGTCCAAGCCAACGCATCGGGCTATATCCTCGGCATCCTCCCTGAAGGGATTTCCCTCAATTTTTCCAATTCTGGAATCCTTTGAAAGGGCTAGGAGGTGATGCTTCCCTACGGCTTCCCAAGCCGATACTCCAGGCATGATGATTTTCCCCCCGCCGCCATAGCCAGCCCAGGGATGGGGAACGATCCCGCCTATGCCTATTCTGATATCTGCTTCGGATACATGCCTGTTTACCCATATCGGAGTTCCGAGGCGGGAAACACCTAGGAAGCTCAGGGAATCCTTTTCAAGGGCGTAATGAACATGGATCTTCAATCGGCTCAAGAGTTCTGATCCAACCTTTGCTTGGACTTGCTCCTTAGTCGGTCTTTCATGGGTTCCCGTTGCCATAATAACTTCAATGTCTCCTAACCTTATGCCAGCTTTAGCCAGGCGCTCGATGATTGGAGCCAGCATCCTTGCCGTTGGCGTTCCTGGACGCTCATGATCATCTATGAGAACTGCGACTTTTTTCCCTTTTGATGCAATCTCGCTTAGCGGAAGAGTGCCTACAGGATTATCTAGGGCTTTGGAAAGGGCACTTTCGAAAGATTGATCTTCAAGCCCAGGTATGGATTTCGCTTCTACCAAAGTCTTTAGGTTCCCTGATGGTAATTCGATGCTTAAAGTTCCTTGCCCATAGGGAAGGTTCAGTATTCCCATTATCATCGCCTATCCGAAAAGAAAACAAGGAAATTCTTCTCGCCTTCCATATTTGCTTTGCGCATCAAAGCCTTAGACCGATTGATGACCATAAAGGTCCATCCAACTGTTAATCATTTGCTTCCTTATTCGCTTCCTTCCCCTTTCAGCCTTTTCTATACCCATTATCCATTAGCACATTTTGCCTATGAAGATAAGCTCTGAGATGAAAATCCTGAAGTTTTGAAAATACTTAAATTGAGTTATTATTTTTGAGAGAATGGGCCCGTAGCGTAGAGGAATGGGAGCGAGAAGGAAAGAAAAAAGAAAAAAAGGTTAATCTCCCGTCCACGT
>JAGTQN010000096.1 GCA_018396395.1 Candidatus Bathyarchaeota archaeon
AGTTGCGGAAGAAATCGTCCCGAGCAGCCTTTAGATCAAGGTTTATGTCCCATAGGAGACGGATATAGAGCCATCGTGAAAGGGGATCTGGAAAATATGTATTGCTTGGAGGGTTGCAATCGAAGAAGCCATCGAAGCCCTTCTGATGGTAATACTTAAGATCTTCTTGCATCGTTTCATGCCTAGGGATTAGGAAAGTCCTGCCTGCGGCCAAGTTTCCCAATAGGACGAGGTCGAAGTAGTATTCGAAGACCGTCCTCGATCCCTTGTATCCCTGAGCCTTCAAATAACTGAGCCAGCCCTCTAGGTTCTGGCGATACCTGATATTGATGGGATGATCGTTTGTGAAGGGTCCATGTTGCCCGCCTCCCCTTGGACGGGGAGCGTATAGAAAGTCCATATTTCGGCCTTCATCATAGAGGTTTACATAAACAGGTGGGACCTCAGTACCATGGTAGGCGATCCAGCCGAAGGTGCCCTTCCAGCCATGTTCGTTCAGTTTACGCCTTATCGCGTTATGAACATGAAGATACCAGTCTGTAGGATACATGTATCCACTTGTGGAATATTGGGACCTGCAACGAGGGCAACGGCATAGAACCAGATCCCTCGTATCCGCTGGCCATAGGCTTACATAATCGGCATTCCGGCATTCTGAGAGGATCCAGTTCACGGCGTTTTCAGTAAACCATTCAAAGGCTTCTCGGTTTGAGAAGCAAAGGGATTGTCCCCCATCCCATGGGCGATGGCTTGCTGGATTATAGCGTCTAACTCCATATTCATCGACTGGAAGCCAGTCCTCACGTCCTCCATAATCCATCTTCTCTGGATGGCGGCCATCGGCAAAGTACTGCATGGAAATCAAGCTCGGCCAAATGTGCCCCCATCTGTATTGCTTGGCTCCTAGCTTTCGGGCTAATTCCTCATGCTCTGGGGTAGGACGTATTCCTATGACTATGAAATTGAAGCCCCACCGTATTTGCTCTTCAGGGCTTCCTCCAGATGGTATGCGGTTGGCAAAGGCTGGCTCCCGAAGAATTTTGAGATTGGATGGTAACTTCAGGGTCTTACACCTCGGAAGGATGATGCCAAGGGGCTCAGGTCCATAGAATCGGCAACCCAGCTCCTCCAGCAATCCATAAGCTCCATAGATACATCCCCTTGGTTCGGAGGCTTCTATGATCACCCGATCGCCTTCCGCCTGAAGGGCATAACCATCATGCCTTGCAACACCCTCTCTTAAGCGAAGGACAATTCGAATCCTTTCTTCTGCCCGATCCTCGGAAAGGATTGCTAACCTTGCCCCGCTCATCTGTTCTATGTAAAGCTGCAACTGGCTTGCCGCATAAGCTAAGGGCCCCTCTTTTGGTGCTATTATGATCGCCCTTGCCTCACCATCCAAAACTATCGTTATTTCATCCTTCACCATCGAACGCCTCTTGTTTATAAAATTACATTACCTGTTAAGTTAAATATCCAATCGTTTTTAAACTGTTTCATCCCTCTTCATACATTTCAATAACAATAATCTGGAATCCAATTCAATTCAAATTCTTTCACAATGAGCCCTACGAAGCCTAGGATTGGCGTGACGACCTCGAGCCTTTCCGGGGAAAGGGTGGCAAGGTTTGGCCGCCAAAATATCCATGGGGTACCGTGTCTCTGTCGATTACGAATTCCCCATTTCCTTTAGATGCCTTACCTAACCATCCTATGCCCCTCGACAAACTCCCTACATCGCCTCGTAAGGAAGTACCAGAGGTTTACACCCAGAAGCTCTGGCCCCCATCCATCGATCTCGTACACATACTTGGCCTCCTTTACCTTATCGGCTATGAAATCCTCGAGCCATGCCCTTATCCCTTCGACGGCAAGCTCAACCAACCTTTCGCCCTTCTCAGCCGTCGAGAAAGGGGTTCCGGGATCCCTATAATCCTTCATTCTATCCTTACGAACGAGTTCGGGAAACAGGGCAAGGGCGATGGAGGTTTCGAATTCCCCTCCATGGGCCGGTGTAGGATAGCCAGGGTATCCATGCTCCCCAGGAACAAAAGGCGCCTTTAATGGACTTTTCAAGAACCTTGATACCTTGCTCGGGCGGTATGAAGTCCCAGTAGCACGCCGGAACAACCCTTATTCCGAGCTCTCCAGAGGCCCTCACAGCAGCTCCAAGGACGGCTGGCCTGTTGCTTCCATGGCCGTTCAGTACGACGATACGATCGATACCCCGAACTTGGAGGCTTTGGCATACGCTCACCATCAAGTCGATGAAAACATGGGGCTCGACAGTGGCGCTTCCTGGATGGCGCATCTGATCCCTCACGACCCCATAGAATACAGGGGCCGCTACGAGAACCCTCGGATACATCCTCTCAGAAACCCTCAGGGCAATGTACAGGGATGTCAGCTGATCCAGGGCCAGGGGAGGTGAGGGCCATGCTACTCGATACTTCCTACAGGAACGATGGCCACCTTAATCTCTGGAAGGAAATTTCCCAGCTCTTCACAAGTCAGCTCCGGCCCAAAAAGGCGTTTAAGAGGCTTCGAAGGAAATCCCAACAACTGAACCATACCCCTTAAAGGCATCAAGAAAGAAACTTTTCTGTTGTATAATAAAATCCATTTCTGAAACCCTTATGCCTTAGCAGAACTAAATTCTACCCTTGAAAAATGCTCGAGCTTATCCCGGATAGGATGGTGCTTCCTAAAATTGGCTAGAAGACTTCAAAGGAATGAGGCTTAGGTCCATAGCCCCTTAATCTTTCTTTTCCTCGTCTCGTATTTTCCTTTCCTAAGCCCCTCGGCCATCGAAAAACTGGCTTTGACCTTGGCTAAAGCCTGGTGAATATTTTTATTAAATTAAATTTATCAAAACGAGGGCCCTTCTAGCTTAGGAGGGCTTCCTAATAGATAGAGTCTTGTGCTAGGGCTTGGCTTGAGCCCCTTGCCATGCCTAGCCTAGCGGCCTAGCGGAGGGAGAGGAGGAGGCCCTAATTTGAATTCTTCAAAGGCAAAAAGACGAGGAAATAAGTTCATTCAGCTAGTTTGGCATCGAGTCGATATGTCTAAAAAATATGATAAATGATCAAGTCAATGCGATCGCGAGAATATCAACATCAACACATCACATCTTAGACTAAGCGATAACTGAGGATTTTCGCATAACAGTCCTGTAACCGAGGTTTCCTAGATCCTTCATAATCATAACTCGATCTCAAGGGCTTTCTCGCCAATCTTCCTTGAGATGTAGCGAAAGATGAAGACTGAATAGAGAATCATGGGAACGGATAGAAGAAGCTCTATTTCTAACCCTAGTCTAAGGAATAGGTTAACCGTAAAAAGGATGTAAGGAGGCATCATAAGAAGGCCTGACAAGAGCATGGCGGCATAGATGATCATGAGGGAAGGCGTAGCCCTTCGTTTCGTTCCGAGGAACTTTATCGTCATGTAAAGATTTATAGGACAACCTATCATCGCATTCGAAGCCACTAAAGCCAAGGGAAGTATCAGATCCATTTTACCAAGGAAGAATAGAATCCCTACGACAAAAGTCGGAACGGCGATCGTAACTAACGTCACATCGTAAAGGAGGGATTTAAGGACGTATTCGAGACCCATACTCGTAGTCATGGGCATCCAAAGGTTATTCAATTCCCCGATCCTCCAATTGCTGATGAGCATGGAAGGGGTGATGAAGGTATAGAGCAAAAGCATGAAGGAAGGCACTTCCATAGGCATATCGCCTGAGCTTCCCATTCCCAAGGAGAAGATGAAGAGGACGATAACATAGAATAAAAAGACTGCGAAGAGGCTTCCATCCCTAACCATGCGAATGAGTTCTTTCTTCATGAGAAACCTTAGAAGGTTGCGGGATCGAAGGTTCAGAGTAAACCCAAAACCTATCCTTGAGAAGAAGGCGATGTTTTTTCCCATCTTTATCTCCTGAACCCTCATGGAAGTATCGAAGGGGGAAACAAAGGGAACTATTCTGGCAAGCTGGAAGATGTTCTTTTGGGAAGTGAAGAGGAAAAGGGCTAGGGAGGCGAAGAAATAGGAAAGGAGGAGAATAAGGGAATAGGTTTGGGGAACCCTATCATAGATGAAATCGATGATAACTAATGCCATGGCCGTCGAAGGATAAGGGAGTTCCCCGTAGCTTAAGGTCAGGGGAAGGCGATGGAGGCCTCCTAAGGCCGGAAAGAGAAGGGCCGCCATCAGAAGAATCGTAAGGATCCTTGGTCCAGGACCCTTGTAAGCCGATAAAAAGATCGAAAGGGACGCTTTCAGGAACTGGATGAAAAGGGCGAAAAGAAGAAGGCAAAAAATCATGGAAAGGATCGTAAGAAGCGATAGGCTTAAGGAAACCGCTATGATGCCAAGCATAAGGAAGAGGGGGAAGAGAAAGGGCGAAAGGATGGTAAGGTCTGATAGGAGACTCGCGATTAAGAAAAGCCTTGGGGTTATGGGCGATGTGAAGATGAAGCTTTGTTCATACTCGAAGGATACATAGCCCCTGAAAGTGGAGAGGATGATGAGGGCTAATAGGGTGCTTATTATGGTTGAGAGGGGGCCCACATAAACCATAAGGTCCATGCCTTCCTTGATGGAGGCTGCCAAAAGGGTCGACATTCCTATGGTTCCTGGGATGAAGCCTATGGCGTATAGAAACAGAAGGAGGAGGCTTAGCTTTGAAGCCCTGAAGGCTCCCAGGAAGATCTTCATCTTTATCCTATAAAGGTCTAGGAGGAGACCCATGGGATCAAGTCCCCCTCCTTCCGAAGAGCCATGGGAATCTCGATCCCCTCTTGATGGAAGGCTCCTCCCCTTCGTAAGGCTTGGAGGCTTCTTCCGTCAGCTTGAGGAAGACCTCCTCCAAGGTAGCCCCTTCCCCCCTCTCCGAAAGCCTTCGAAGGCCCTCCATATCGCCGGAAGCGACATTCTTGCCCCTATGGATGACAGAAATCCTATCGCAGAGCCTCTCGGCCGTATCGAGCATATGGGTCGATACGAGGACCGCCCTTCCTTCCTTCACCCTCTCCACAAAGAGCTCCTTGATCCTATGTTGCCCCTCAGGATCAATTCCTATGAAGGGCTCATCGAGGATGAGGAGGTCTGGATCATGGATGAGGGCCGAAGCTATGGCAGTCTTCTGCCTCATGCCTCTAGATAGGGTTAGAATCAAGGATCTCCTCCTATCCTCTAGACTGAAGATCCTAAGATAATCTTCGAGGCACCCTCGGATCCTCTCCTTTTCGACGCCCCTTATCATTCCGGAGTATATGAGGAATTCCTCAACCGTCAAGTATTCTGGAAGCGAAATGGCTTCGGGGACATAGCCTATGAAGCGCTTGTACTCATAGGGCTCCTCTGTGATATCGTAGCCGTTAACCCTTACGAAGCCCTTATCCATCTTCAAAAGCCCTACGATGATCTTCAAAGCTGTTGTCTTTCCAGCGCCATTGGGACCTATGAGGCCGAAGATCTCCCCCCTTCGAACTTCTAGGCATAATCCTTGAAGGGCCTGGATCCCGTCGTAAGCCTTCCAGACATCGAAGAATTCCACTATAGCTTCCATGCCAATTCGCCATAGGACGATCTAAAAATGCATCGTGACATTAGTACTTTATTCCTGCTCCTGAGGCTTCAAGGGCCTCGCATAGGGCTTCGATGTTTTCGAGGGGAGTTGGGGGATAGATGCCTATGGTCAGCATGAGTCCCCCATCCTTGGAGTTCAATTCAGAAACAACCTTCGCTATATGCCGCCTTACCTCCCCTTGCCTTCCAAAGGGCAGGATCCTCTGCCTATCGATGTCTAGGTCTACGCATACCTTCCCCTTCAGAAGCCTTCCAATGGCCTCGATGCCATTCACAAGGTCTTGAATGTTGAGGATCGTCACAAAGGCTTTAACAAGGTCCTCCGCAACCTCGAGGACATGCCCATCGCTGTGGAGGTGGACATGGGCTCCGGCTTCCCTAACAGGTCTGAAGAGCTCCTCGTAGACTGGTAGGATCCATTTGCGGAAGGTCTGGGGGCTTATGGTCAACCTGTCTTGGGCTCCAAGATCGTCACCAAAGAAGATCACATCAACTCCCAGCTTAAGCCATCTTTGGACAAGGGCTAGATTGTATCGAAGGATAATGTCTAGAAGCCTTCTAAGCTCTGGAGGCCCTAGGATAAGATCCTTCATAAGGTTCTCAAAGCCGCGAAGGTAGTAGAGCCTT
>JAGTQN010000008.1 GCA_018396395.1 Candidatus Bathyarchaeota archaeon
GGAAGGTCCGGAAGCTATCTGGAAAGGTGAGGGCTGAACTTCTAGCAAAGTATTCTGGAAGGGAAAGACGTAGAATTGACGATATACTCCACAGAGCCTCAAAGATCATAGCGAGCATAGTCGCTAAAGAGAATATAAAACCAGCAATAGAAAGCCTCACAAACCTCAGAGAAAATATACAATATAGTAAGAAGATGAATAGAAGGCTCCATAGCATGCCATTTAGAAAGATACAGTTTTACATCTCATATAAAGCAATGGAGTATGGATTTAAGCCTGAAATTGTTAAAGCGAAGAATACCTCAAAATCAAAAACATGCCCGACATGTGGCGAATTGAATAAGCCGAATGGGCACTTCTTCAAATGCAAAAATGTGGCTTCCAAGCTGATAGGCACTCAATGGCAGCTTGGAATATAGCCATGACATGAAACTCCCGATGTGCCGTCCTTTACCGTTGGCGGCGAAAGCCTAAGATGAGCCTCTGCTATTGGAGGTGAGGGGGAAGGGATGAGGATGAAAATCTATGAATCCCACAACGGTTTCTCAAAAAGGGGAGCCTTCTTCGATCTTGATGGAACCTTGATAAGGGGACTTATGATTAGAGTTTTTCGTCGCTACCTTGCGGATATGGGAAAAATAGATAGGAAAATAGCTGATAAAATCGATTTTATCGTTTCAGCCTACGAAAGGGGTGAAGTATCCTATCCCCAGGTTGCCAGAAGAGTGCCAGCCCTTTATGCCTCTGGGATCAAAGGCCTAAGGATAGGTCCTATGCCAGCACTCGTAAGGGATTTCGTAGAGGATTATGTTCCAAAAAATCTGTTTCCCTATTCCAAGGCTCTTTTAAACTTTGTCAAAAGCTTCAACCTTGTCATAGCCATATCGGGATCACCACAAGAAGTCGTAGAAGAGTTGAAGGCGCAACTAGGGTTCGATGAGGCTTATGGAAGTCTCTTCACAACGAATCGAAATGGCGTATATACAGGCACTGTGAAAAAGAAATCTTATCCTAGGAAGTTCCAAGGGGAGGCTTCTTGAAAGGTTAGCCTATTCTCGGAACATAGACCTTTCGAATTCCATCGCCTTTGGCGATACAGAGGAGGATGAGCCTGTTTTAAAAAGAGTTGGACATCCCATTGCATTGAATCCCAACTTTCCGCTCCTAAAGATCTGCCAGAAGAACGGCTGGGCTTGGTATACAGAGGATCGCCCACCAAGGCTGGACCTATGGGGAGGCCTAAGGAGGTTGTAGGCGACTAGGCATACGATACGAAAATTGGGACATTAAAGGGGAATAAAGGCAGGCATAGAGGCTAACCCAAGGAATGGACATAAACCTAAACGCGGAAGACCATATAGGGTCGAAAGGGGAGCGTATAGGCGCATGAGGAGAGCCTTTGAAAGTTTCTTCTCATGGATAACATCATTAAGAAGAATAACTATAAGATATGAGAGGTTAGTATCAACATTCTTTGCATTCATACAAATAGCATACATAATAAAATAAAGCTGATAAGAGTTCTCAGATGAGTTCTTTATTTAAAGTTTCTCAAGGACAGAGATGATCTTAGCTTTCGTGATAAATGGCATAGATTCTTATCCTGATTGTCGCTATCGGATTGATGGATATTATTAGCTGAATTTCTTGAAGCCCAGTTTAGGGGCTACTTCCCTGAAGCACTGTCTGCAAAGGTATAAACCATATTTCTGTATAACAGGCCCATAAGAACCGCACCTTCTACAGGGCCTGCTACCTTTGCCAAATTTTCTCTGTTTCTTTGGCTTTTTTTTGGCCATGGCTATTCCTCCATTATCTCAACACCTAAGGTTTCTTTGAAGAATCTTATCGCCTCTTCCTTCGTAATCCTATGCCTTCTTCCGATGGGGGAAGATATCCTTCTTCTAGCGACTCTGTAGCCAGGTCTTGCCACAGAAACGCAAACATCCATACCTACAGTTCCAAGCTTCGGATCGTACCTTATTCCTGGAAAGTCTAGGTGGCTCTTGATCCCAAAGGAAACATTTCCGAGATCATCAAAGCTCGAGGCAGAAAGTCTGTTCCCGATGGCTTCCATGGCCCTTTTCAGGAAATCGAGGGCCTTTTGCCTCCTAAGGGTTGCTAGACAGGCAATGGGCTCCCCTTTTCTTATACCAAATTCCCTTATGGTTTTCTTTGCCCTCCTTTCACAGGGCTTAGCTCCCGTCAATTGATTAAGGATAGCCTTGGCACGCTCAAGGGGTTCCCCAGATGCCCCTACGCTGATATTAACCACAACCTTTTCAATCCTGGGTTGAAGCATTGGGTTAGAGGATTCGGCAAAGATTTTTTGCGATTCCATCAAGATGATCCCTCAGGCAAGGATATGAGGGGCTTTTCTACTCCTATCGGGAAAACGTATTCTAACGTCGTCTGATACCTTTTGCCATCCTTAGATTCTATTGTGGCAATTCCTGGGCTTGTCCCTGAGCCTCCCGTAAAGGATATGAGTTTACCATGCTTCCCAAGGTTTTTCCCTCCAATAATGAGGGCGTATACATTCTCTGCGAAGGCCACTCTCTGGATGACCTTCCCACTCGAAAGGTCGAATAGGAGAACATCCTTAACCTTGCATATTTCCTCATTCGGTCTTGTGGGATCAGATACCTTGATAAGCATATTAAAGCCATCATGGAAGCCCAGCATGATGTCCCCACCTTTCTGTGTAACCTTTCTCAAGACCTTTCGTGGCTTTAAGAAAGCCTCCTCGGGTGGGATCGGGTAGGGCACCAATCCCCTTCTGGGAAATGGAAGAATCCTATAGAACTTCTTAAGCTCAGGGAAGGTGACGACATCCATGATCCCTAAGGGAAAACGTCTTTCCCTCACGGTGCGTCCGTCGACCTGAACCCCGCCTTTGGCGACTATGTAGCGAGCTTCTCTAGTGTTCTCTACTAGTCTAAGAATATCTCTTAAGACTATCTGAAGGGGAAGGGATGCCTCCGAGGAATGGGGCCCTGGAATGGGCTTTACAAGCCACTTGTGGATTCGCCTAGGAATTGGCCAAAATGCGGGGGCAGCCAGTCTCTTAAGCCTCTTTGGAGCACCTTTTTTTCCCATGACTAAACTTTGACCTCCAAGGCCTTCTCAGCCTCGCCCTCTGCCTTAGGGGTCGTAGCCCTTCGTTCTAAAATTTTCATCCTCCATTTGTCATCCAAATTAAGCTTCGTAATAACAGTTTTTGATGGATGAATTCCAAGTCTTACTACTCTTCCATCAGCCCTTTCCCTAGTCACCCCTTCGATTTCAATTCTTCTTTTCTTCCTTTCTACTTTGAGCACTCGACCGCTGATGCCCTTGAAATCTCCCCTCACAATAAGAACTGTATCGCCTTTCCTTACTGGAAGGGATCGGGTCTTATAGAGATTCCGAAGCTCTTGGCTTAGGGGAGCCGCGACAAGGCGATGGATTCGATGATGGGGAGCCTTATGTAAAAGCAAACGTTGCTTCCTCGGTTTACTAGATTGGTCATCGAAACCCATTCAATATCCTCCCTAGACTACGATGCTAGCGATGGAGGCTACCCTCGGCCACCTCTCTGCAGCTTCCAAGGCCACTGGTCCTCTAATCTCAGTTCCCCTAGGTTCGCCTTCGGGTGTCAGGAGGACTGCAGAATTATCCTCAAAGCCTATCCATACTCCATCGGCTCTCTTGTAGAATTTTTTCTGTCTAACAATCACAGCAGGAAGTACTTGGCCCTTTAGTTCCGGAGTCCCCTTTCTCACAGAAACCGTAACTAGGTCTCCGATAGTTGCGCTTGGAAGTCTCCTAAGCCTTCCCTTGTAACCGATAACACCTAAAATCTTCAGCTCCTTGGCTCCCGTATTATCAGCACAGTTTAAAATTGCCCCGATGGGGAGAACCCTTGGAACTTTTGGCCTGTACTCTTGGACACCCTTGGCCGAAACGGCCCTAGATTTTGCCTGAACCCTGCCCCTAGCCGCTGAGGGACGCTTCGACACTTCATTTCCCCTCCAGCTTTTCGATTACAACGAAGGAAACGGTCTTAGAGAGAGGCCTACAACTAGCGATTCTAACCTTGTCACCTTCCTTTATGCTGATGCAAGGAGGTAAATGGGCGGGAATGCGGCTACGCCGCCTTTCGTAGCGCATATACTTTGGTACATAGTGAAGGTAGCTCCTTTGAACAATCACAGTACGCTGGGCCTTAGCACTCGCCACTATGCCTTCGATGATATCCCCCCTTACAGAAAGCTTTCCATGGAAGGGACAGTTTCTGTCGTTACAAACATTGCTGGCTTGGGACGACATCCGAATCACCTGCCAATTTTTTCCTCAGGACGACCCAGGAGCCTCCAACCCTCAACTCTTATAGGGGGAAAACCTTCTAGCTTGATGAGGAAGGATGCTGCCTTCTTTGGAACCTTCTTTATTCCATCTTCTGTATCTAGTATCAGCATATTCTTTGTCTCATCGATGACAATGCCTCCTATTCCTCGATAGTTATGGCAGGGAGATGAGATGACCTTTAATTTTAAACCGATAAGATCCCTCCTTAGAAGTTGACTTAGCCCCTTCGGCAATTCCCTTCCTCCCCTCCTTCCCGTCATTCTCCCCCTAATCCGACCTTCCTTTCCTCCTTTCCGCCTGAACAGTTAATATGCGAGCTATTGTTTTCCTTATCTCCCTAATCCTTCCTGGATTCTCAACCGACCCTCCGGCCTTGGAAACACCTCGAAGCTTAAATAGCTCCGCCCTGAGCTCAGAAAGCCTTCTCGCCATCTCATCCTCTGTTAGGTCTCTAATCTCCTTCATCCTCATAAGTGGCATAGGAACCTCGACCCCCTAGGCTTTTTCTCCCTTGCCTTTAACTTCCTCGCTTTCTTCAGCCTTCCCCGGTCCCCTACCTATGGGAACTTCTCCTGTGGCTTCTTGCTTCTCTTGAGCTTGAGCCTGGGGCTTGAATACGATCTTATCTGGAAAGACAGCCTCTGGTGGAAGAATCCTAACCTTTATTCCCCATAAGCCGGGTTTGAGCTGGACGCTTAAGACGGCTGTGCGAAGGTACTTCATGGCGGGATCCCCTACCTTCGGTAAATATCCCTCCACAAACTTCTCATGCCTGGCCCTGTTCGTCCTAAGCTTTCCCCTGATGGTAATTTCTGCTCCTAGGGCTCCAGCCTTCATGATGCGCTCCAAAGCCCAGAAGGCAGCCCTTCGGAAATGAATACCTCTTTGAAGGGCGGAGGCAATTTGGGAAGCAATAATATGGGGATTGAGTTCAGGGAGGGGCACATCAGCTACGGAGATCTGGGGGGATGGAAGGTTGAACCTTTCCTGTATCTCTTTGCTAAGCTCCCTTATGACTTCCCCTCCCCTTCCTATCACAAGACCAGGCTTCGTAGATAGGATACTAAGACGGACACCCAAAGGGGTTTTTGCGATCTCAACACCCGCGTAACCTGCATTTTGAAGGCGTTTGCTAAGATACTCATCTATTTCAGCCTTCTTTATGGATTCTGAAACGAAATGATCAAGGGTGGACATACTATGGGACCCTTTATGGTTTCAGTTCTTGGGCCTTCCATCACCTTTGGCAACCTAAAGGTGAGGCGGGTTTATAAAAACCTTCTCTAAAAGATGGATGAGGAAAAAGGCTATTGGGGATATAGTGGAGTGGAGAAGAGAAAGTATCATATGGAAAGAGTAGCGATGTAGGAAAAGAAAATATCCCTTATGGGCTAAACTTCTTCGAGAGCGATTTCAACATGGGTAAGCTCCCTGAAATATGGGGTGGCCCTTCCAAAGGCCCTCGGAATATAATTCTTGATCTTCCTTCCTTTTTGGCTAGAAGCGTGAAGGATCCTAAGCCTTTCTGGATTCAGTCCCTTAAACTCGGCGTTAGCCTCAGCTCCTTCCAAGAGCTTTAGAATTTCCTTAGAAGCCTTCTTCGGATACCTTCCGGCATACCAGCCCTGAAGCTCATGCCTATGCCCTACTTTTTTCTTATGCCTTCTGTAGGGAACAGGGACCTTCCCATCTATAACCTTCTGAAGGTACTCCTTTGCCTCGTCGAGCATCATTCCCCTTATGGCTCGGCAGACTTCCATTGCATGTTTTGGGGATATCCTCAAGTCCCTTCCCGAGGCTATAGCAGTCTTATCAGGATCTAAGCCCGTGATCGAATACTTCCAAGAGGGCATAGGACTTCCATCCGATTACGGACACAGAAAGGCTTTCGAGGCTTATTAAAGATTTTGTGATACGCTTCGCCATAGGCTTTCATTTTTTTCTTCGATTTCAACTACAGTTTCAAGAAGATTTCATAAAGAAATGTCCCTTTAGGATCTTCGCTTCGCTTAGCTTAGCTTCTTTTCAAGGGCCTTTACTAGCCTCCAAAAATATTCTTCGTAAAGCTTCTTCCATCCATAAAGCCACGCAAGGGCCAAGGCAATCCCGAGAAAAGTCCTCATGACAGAGCTTAGAATCGTACCCATTGGGCTCGGAAAGGGTAGTTCGAGGGGTATGAGGAACTTAGTGGCAACGATAAGGAGGATGAGCATAATAACCCAGACGAGGAGGAGGATTCCGTAGATTCCAAGAATGGCTTTCTTCAAGGTTTAGACCACCATGAAAAAGGCTGTAATAAGCGCAAGGATCGAGGAGAAGGCGGTAAGCTTTATGAATTCAAGGGCTAATTCCCTTTCCTCCATAGGCTTTGCGGCTAAGATCATCCGTGCAAGGGTGATTGGTGCCTTACGGCTTGTCGATGCGTAGATCCGATTGTCACTAGAAATCTTTGTTGGCCTTTCAGGAAGCTCCCTTCGCTCAAAAAGCCTTCCTACACTCGTTAAAATGGTGAAGGCATTCATGATTTGAGGCATCATTGCAACAACGGCTACGATCTCCATCTGACCTAAGATGGCTATGGCTCCGATGGCAGCCCCCAGGGATAGACTTCCGACATCTCCGGTGAAAACCCTTGCAGGATAGCGGTTGTAGTAGAAGAGGGCTAAAGCATAGCCTAAACATGACAAGGCTAGAAGTAGAGCATTTTCCCTTCCCAAGGCTATGGATGCCAATGCCAACGTGAGGAAGAGAATCGAAGATGATCCACTCATGCAACCATTCACAGGATCGGCCATGTTCATTGCATTGGAGGTTACAGCTATAGCCAATGGAATAGATAGAGGATAGATATAGTGGAGTCTTGTAACTCCCACAAAGGGTAGGGTTGGCCTAGGATTATAGGTTCCAAGAGCCAGTATAGGAAGGCCTCCTAAAGCAGTTAGGAGGGGCTTTGTGTGGGGCCCTAAGCCTTTAAGGTCGTCAAGGATTCCGACAAGGGCAACAATGAGAACCGTGAGATAGAAAGACAGAATTTGTGGGAAAGCTTCCTTAGGGACTAGAAAAAGCCCTCCTAAAAGGGCTATTGCCAAACATATGGGAAACGTTATACCAACCATCTCAGGGATCTCTGGTTTTGATACTTTATGGACATCTATACCAACGATTCCTTTCTTTCGCATACATTTGGCGACAGGAGGTATAAGGATAAAGGTGCTAGTAGCACTCAGGATGAATGCCACTGTAGAGGGCACTAGGGAACTGAGCAACGCCATAAAACTCCAATGCAGCTATGAGGTGTTTAAAATTTTCTCGAGAATTTAAAGGAAAGATAAGGTACTCCCATGGAAATGGGAGCCTTTATCTGAAGGCCTTGCGCCATATTTATATTCCCCGTTCCTTTAGGTACTCACCAAACTCTAAAAGTTTTCCCTTCTTCTCGACAAAAATCTTCGTTTCAACCCTTACCCTAAAGCCAAGATTTCGTAGGAATTGGAGTAGGGAACCTCCATCGATAGGCTCTTTTATCCTTCCGCTTTTTATGGCCTTAGCGAAGGCAGGTATCAAAACCTTTGCAGCCTCCGGATACTGGGCCTTAAAGGCATCAAGAACCTTATCACCTTGGGCATATAGAATCTTCCGTAGAATCTCTTCATAATTCTTATCATCATCCTTGGAAACCTTTTGGGCTTCCAACGTTTTTCTAAGGAGGGCTTGTTGCATCTCAATGAATTTACGTCTCTTTATGGATTCTAGTTCTTCATCGATCATTGTATGGCTACAATGGCGAGGTGGGCAATTAACTTTTCCCCTCAAAAATGGCCGTCAATCACCTTGCTTAACTATAGAAAATCCATAAGGTAAGCCAACCCTTTTTCCTTAAGAATCCAAATCCTAACCGGTAAGGCATCCATAAGGCATTCTTCCTTAAGGATGTAACTAATAAACATGGAATTCTGCATATATTGTATTGATTTGAGAATTGGTAAGTTGGAATTGAATTAAAAGTTCCATAACCGTTGAGAATGGTTTTTAGGTTCCCTTAATCCTCATAGGGCGAGGATTTGGCGATGCTCGATCCCTGGGGAAAATTCCGAGAAGAATGTACGGAGGCCATCAGGATCGCCTTTCAAAGATCTTTCCCCGAAGTTAATTTGGAAGTCATAGCCCTTGAGAGACCCCCGTCAACAGATCTAGGCGAGCTAAGCTCATCGATCTGTTTGAACGTCTCCAAAAAGCTTGGATTGAACCCGAGGGAGATGGCATCAAGGGTAGTTCAAGCCATAGGGCTCTACAAAGCGGAGGCTGGATCTAGGATCCTTTTCCTAAAGGCGGCCGAAGTCGGGGGGGCAGGTTACATAAACCTCTATGCCGATAAAGAACGTCTCTTCGATGCTGTTATAAAGACGGCTTTGGAGCTTGATAGGACATGGGGATTTTTAAAGACCGATAGCCCTGTCAGAATCATCGTTGAGCATACAAGCGTGAACCCAATTCATCCAATAGAGATAAGTCATTCTCGGGGTACATTCCTCGGAGATTCCTTAGCTAGGATCCTATCAAACCGAGGGCATAAGGTTTCAAGGCATTACTATGTGGACGATTTAGGACGGCAAACAGCCATCATCGCCTACGGCTATGATAAACTCGGTCGTCCAAAACCAACCTCAAAGCCAGATCATTTCATAGGAGATATATACGCCATAACATCTTGCATCCTCGAGATCAGGAGGTTGAAGGCAAGGATTAAGGAAGCAAAGGATAAGGGCGACGAAGACGAACTCATGCGCCTTCAGAAGGAAGTGGATGATTGGATTGCCGCAGCGGAGGATCTTCGAAGCAGGCAGAAGGAGCTTTTTGAAAGGATATTAACGGAAGTCGATAGGGATTCGGATCCGGATGAGGCGATTAAGGAACTAAGCAGGAAGTATGAGGAGGGGGATGAGAAGGTAAAAAGCCTCATCCGAGAGGTAACAGACCTATGTCTCGAGGGTTTTAAGGAAACCCTCTCAAGGGTTGGAGTTGAATTCGACAGCTGGGACTGGGAGAGCGAACTAGCCTGGTCATCGAGGGTTGAAGAAGTTCTTAGGTGTTTAAAGCAAAGCCCCTATGCCAAGCTTGTCTCAGGAGCCCTTGAACTTGACATCGGGGCGGCTGTGGAGGATCTTGGGCTTAGAAGTCTTTTAGGCATCCCTGAAAGCTATCAGCTTCCCTCCGTAACCCTCACGACCTCCTTTGGGACGAGTCTCTATCCTGCAAGGGATATTGCCTACAGCCTTCGCAAGTTCGAGTTGGCAGATCGCGTCATCAATGTTATAGGGCTTCAAGTACATCCCCAGCTTCAGTTGAGGGTTGCCCTTTGTATCCTAGGAAGAAGGGATCTGGCCGAGTGCCAGACACACTTCGTACATGGCTATGTCAGGTTCCCCATGTATAGGATGAGTAGCCGTAGGGGAAGATTCGTAACCCTAGACCAGGTTCTTGAAGAAGCTGTAACAAAAGCTATGATAGAGGTTATGAAGCGTTCCCCTGAGCTTTCAGAAGAGGAAAGAAAGAAGATAAGCGAGATCGTAGGGCTTGGAGCCGTAAAGTACGCGATGATCTCAACAGAACCAAAGAAGGATCTAGTCTTTACATGGGAAAGGGTTCTGGACTTCGAAAGGAACAGTGCCCCCTTTATTCAATATGCCCATGCGAGGGCTTCCAATATCCTTAAGAAAGGTGAGGTTGTGGATAGAAGCGTTAACATAGGCCTTCTCACGAACCCCCTCGAACATGATCTTCTCCTAAGAATAGCCCAGTTTCCAGAGCTCTTCGTTCGAGCTTCCGAAACCCTAGGGCCCCATCTGATCGCAGACTATGCTAACGATCTGGCTAGTGCTTTCAATGCCTTTTACGACCATCTTCCCGTCCTCAGGGCAGAGCCTAGGGAATTAAGGGACGCGAGACTTGCTCTAGTGAAGGCTTTTCAGATTACTCTGAGGAATGCCCTTAGCCTCCTCGGAATCGAAGCCCCTGAAAGAATGTAAAGGACTTCTCTTTTGGAGATCACTACTTACGCGAATCCTAGCCATCTTCTCCCAGGCCTGCTTTGCCGTAACTCCAGCCTTCCTAGGAAAGACCTTGACATCAATCTCAACTATTATAGGGAATGGAACGGGAGAGGCGATGCCCCATACCATGGCTTCATGATCCGCAAGGCCTGGAAGGTAATCGCTGAAGCGCTCGTTTCCGTACTCAGAATAGCGTATAATGGCTTCTTGATCGTTTCCAGACATCAGCCTGAAGCATGCAACGGAGTTGCACTGGGAAATTATGGACTTTGAGACATAAGCAGGTCTTTGAGTGAGAATGAGGAAGCCTACATTGTATCCGCCAGCCTGGCTTATGGCTTCGACAAGGGTTTTATCGACTCCTATACGCTCAGGGTTTCCCACCTCGATTTTCAGCCCCTTTTCAGGGGCTAGATATTGGACCTCCTCGATAACGACGATGACGGCAAAGTCTCCATCATTCCTATGGACCATGGCACTTTCTACGATTTCTTTTATGATATGTTTGGCCGCCAAATGCTGCTGATCAACATCCGTATCGACAGAGAAGTCTATGACGAGTATCTCGTTTTTCATGATGGCTTCGATGATATCGAGGACCTCCTCCCTAGCTTCGAGGAATCCCCCTTTCGTCCGTAAGGTCCAATCGAGTCTCCTGAGGATTCGATCCTTATCCCTGCTCAGGAGCATAGAAGCCAGATTTTCCGCCTTCTCCATGAGGGATTCCTTCGTAATGTCTCTTTCCTCGGCGGCAAGGGCTTCGACGGATTCGGAGATGAGCCTTCCAAGGCTTGTTCTGGGGTTTACTCCCAGCCTCGAGGCGACCGTTTCTCCATTGAGGAGACGGGCCCTTGGTAGAAATCGATGGTAAGGTATCATCATGGCACCAAAGTCCGTGAGGATCGAATACTCTGATCTTCTGTCGAAGATGACAAAATGAGGCCTTGGGTTAATTTCCCTCGATTTAGCGATCAGGTTTATAGCGAAAGTGCTCTTTCCGCTCCTAGTCATGCCGGATATGAACATATGCCCTTTGGCTAGGGCATTGAGATCCAAGAAGACCGGTATCCTCAAACCTCTATGAACTCCTATTTTTATCATGTAAGCTTGATCCTCGCCGGTAAGCCTCTGGGAGCTTAAAAGGGTGAAAAATCGGCTTATCTCATCATTGTCAGGCTCAAAAACAGGGTCCCATGTTCCGGGACTGCACTCGAGTTTACACCATTTCCCATTCTCGTTCACGTAGCCCAAGATCTCTGCCCAAGCGATTTCATACTCGAGCCTTTTTCCATAGCGAGCAGGTTCTCCCTTTTTTCCGGCTATGGGACCGAATCCCCCCACATCCATCTCGGGGTTGTAAGGCGTAACCTTGAAAACCCTTATGAGGACAGGAACTAGGGGGTTATAGCCTTCTTCAGCCTTGACGGAATGAATGGGATGGGGAACAAAGTAATACTGATTTATGAAGGCTTTGAAGCCTTCCTTAACGACGAAAGGAGCTAACCTCTGATTGCAACCAGACATGACATAGCCTATCTCCTTCATTCAACCATGCCCCCGGATGCCTCTTCAAGGACTGTCTTCAACCTCAATCCCTTCTCCATTTAGAGCCCATCCCTCTCCATACTGGAGGAGGAGCATATCCAGGTCTTCAGGCGATATTTCACCCCTTTTGACAAGATCCAAAGCCTTGCTGAAGAGGACTAGGGTGTGAATGTTAGAAGTTGGCCTTGTTATCCTCGTATACCTATCGGCTTCATGGATAGGGTATGGAATCCCTTCAGAATCTGCCATCGTATAGACAAGGGAAACTGTATCGCTAAGGGAGTTCAAGCAGAAGGCTGGAATCTCAATTCTGTAGGGGAAGGGACCAGTCTTCACATATGAAGAGTATATCTCTACAAGGGATGGGTGGAAGTTCAAATCCTCACAAAGCCGCCTGTACATTTCGACAACACGGTTCGAGACCTTGAAGGGCTCCGTATAACACCCAAGCTCTAGGATGGGATTAAGGAAGATCATGTCCCTAACTCCAGGGTTCTTTATGAGCTTCCCGTAATGATTCATTTGGGTACGCTTTACAAAGCCAGCCAAGACGATACCTATCTCGCGGCATGTCTCGAGGAGGTCTAGAACGTTCATGGCTGCGTAGAGGAAATCCCCCTCATACTGAAAGGAGCTATCATTGGACGGACAGAGCCTTGGATTCAGAACGATGCCCCCATCTAAAAGTAGATAGTCCGGTTTCCATCGTAAGGCCGCTTTTTTCGCCAAATAGAACTCGAGGCTCATATGGAGGAGGTTTTCACGACGCTCGGGATCCGTTTCTATGGGCCATAGGTCTGGAGGGCCAGAAACGCATAAAGGCTCTTCCTTCAACGCCCAGTTTTCTATAAGAACTGCTGCCGCACCATATATCGGTATATAGGCAAATCTTAGGTTTGTGCCGTTTCTTCCGGCATCGACAGCGACAACCCGCTTGGAAGCTGGTCCTTTAGGATCGAATGAAGCCTTAAAAACCCTTATTCGGCCTTTAAGGGACTCTATGGCCGTTCTACGGTTGATGGCATAGCGCTTAAACCTTTCTAGGAGCGCTTCAGTTCCCCTATCAATGATGTCCTCATAGAGCCTTGCATAGGGACCTTCTTCAGGCTCAATTTCCATGGAAAAGGGAGTAAGGCGAAGCTCCTTTTCCTTTTCTTTTTCCTTTTCTTTTTCCTTTTCCTTTCCTCCGTACTGGAGAGTAGTCATTTCTGAGGCCCCTGTTGTTGCGCAACTCTTATATTGCTCATCAACCCTTCAATACCTAAGGTTCAAGTGAGGTATATAAATGTTGTTGTGCATTGAAAATGCGCAATCAACAGTGATTTTATGAGCGGGAGAACGGGAAGGGTAGTTATAAAAATTACAATAGGAGGAGTTGAGGCAGAGATCGAGTGTGAGGAGGGTCAGCTCAAGAAGGTTGTAGAAGAGTTCCTAACGGCTGTTCAAACACAGCGTTTGAAAGAACAGGAAAACATCGATAAACCTCTACCAAGGGACTCTGCCAGGCTTAAAACAACGAGTAGAGGTATCATTTTATCCCTATGGAAAGAGGGATGGTTCCAAATCCCAAGGAGCTTAGGAGAGACCGATGGGGAAATGTCCGTTAGGGGCTATCACTATGACCGGACAGCCATCGCCCATACCCTTGCTGACCTAGTGAGGGAAGGTATCCTAACGAGACAAGGTAAAGCGGGAAAGTATCTTTATGTGCAAAAAGTGCCTCCGAAGGGAGTATAAAGTAAAGCAAGACTATATAGGCAAGGCAATAATTAACCGAATAATTTTCTTCGTGAGATGGATGGTTTTGACCCTTGAGTCCAATCTTAAATCATTCGGTCGCTTAATATCATGAATATAATATAGCGATAAGAAAGCTGAGAAAGAAAATAAATAGATTATAATAGAAATACTAATTCAAAGATGTCAGCATCTTTGAATTGGTATTTAAGAGTTGCTATCTCCCTCCTTAGAAATTTTTTCACCAAGATATTCATCATAAGCCTCTAAAATAGCCTTTATACTTTCCTTTAGCTTTTCAACAGAGGTCTCTGGGCTTATAGATATATTTATGGTAAAGGGTATCCGTAAGGCTCCAGGCTCCTTAGCCAATTTCCCCCTTGGAGGCTTGATTGCCTTCACTTTCGGCACGATGGGAGGCTTTTTCTCCGCTGGAACCTGAAGAATGTCCTCGAGCCTGAAGGCATAGATTAACATATCGAGGAAGGCATTTAGACCTACCTTATCGGCTTTCAGATCGCCAGTTATGCGAGGTAGCTCAACAAGGATCTCGGACCTATCAGGCGCCTCCCTTCGAATCCTTTCCACTAGCCCCTTTATGATTTCTTCTTTCGAGAGGAGCCTCTCAAGGCTTCGCTTAGTAACCTCTGACTTTGGATCGATCCTATAGGCTGAAGCAAATTCGGCGGCGTCTGGGCTTAGTTTATAACGCCCTGGAGCCTCTCGGCTTTCTTCTAGGAATCCCCAGCTCTTCAGGAAGCCATTGTTGCGGCTGAGGCTTTTGGGCTCGATATCGACCTTCGAGGAGGCTTCCTTTACACCGACGTACTCCTTATCGTGAACTGCATTGAGATAGGCAACGAGGATCCCACAAAGCTTATCGAAGCTCAGCCTTTTCGGAAGATATTTCATCTCGCTCAAGACTAGACTTTATTTTGCTTTTCTTCCTTATTATATTTAACATTGCCGAAATTTTACGTAAAAAACGTAATATACGGAATTATACGAAAGGCTTAAATAATAGATTATGCCATCTTATTCGAGAAAATGAAGGTCAAGATATCCTTAAGGAGATCCTTTGGAGACGTTGAAGTTGAGAGTGAAAGCCTCGACGAGCTTGTTGAAAAGCTTCAGGAACTTCCAGATTGGCTCCTCGTCATAGAGAAGCTAATAACGGGTTCCGAAGCCTTCGATTCTGAAACTAAAGGAATCTTGAAGGACTTTGTAGAATTCACGGAAAATGGACCGATTCTTACGGTTGGAAGGGAAAAAATTCACGATAAGGAGGCCATAGGATTGATCCTTTATGCCGGAGGTTCCAAGGCCTTTACGGCGAAGGAAGTAAAAAAACTCTTGGCTTTGAGTGGAAGAAGGTCCATAGGCTTTGGAGCCCGCTTAAGTGAGATGAGGCGGGAAGGCCTTGTTACGAAGGATGGGAGCTTGTACAAACTCACCTATGCTGGGAGAAAATGGGCTGAAGAACTGATGCAAAGACTTCATGGGGTTGGTTGATCGGTGGTGGAATACATTGGGATCGGAGGATGATGTGAAAATGGAGCTCATCGCAAAATATGCTGATTTAGAGGTAAGGTTCACGGGCTCCCCTTCCGAGGTCGTCCGAGGACTTTTGGCTTTCCTTAGCCGTATCATCCCTACTTTTGAACTTGTTTCAGATTTGACGATCAGCACTGACCTGGAAGAACTCCTAAAACGCTTAAAAGGGATAATAGCCTTCGCTGAAGAGGGACCCGTCATTCTTATTCCAAGGGATAGACTGAGCGAGAGGGATGCCCTTATCCTTCATCTTGTGAAGGCTTATGTGAGCTATAGGGTAGGGAAAGTTGATAAGGAATCCTTATCCATGGCTGAGCTTTTAACCTTGACTGGTACAAAGCCTGGAACGGCGGCTGCCAGGCTCAGCGAGGTTGTTTCCCTGGGCTATGTAGAAAGGATAGGAAGGGGAGAATACAGGGTTACGACCCTAGGTATTAAGAACTTCCTCGATGAGATCCTTCCCAGGTTGAAGGTTTCGGAGGCATAACGCCTTGGAGGGGCAAGGGGAGCTTAAGGTTACCGTGGAATTCGGTGGAAACAGGGCAGAATTTCGGGGAAGCCCAAATGATGTATTTTTCCTTTTCCTGAAGTTCATAGAAAACCTCTATCCAAACCTTTCCGTAATTAGGGAAATTACCTTCGAGCCAGATCTTATGGCTATCATCGAAGCCCTTAAGGAACTTTTGAAAATTGCCCCCGAAGGCCCGATTTTGATGAAGGCTCCAGATCTAGCGACGGATGACGCGATCTGCCTACTCTTGACTGGACAATATGTTGGCTTCAGGCTTCGTAAGCTTTCGAAGGATTCCCTATCATCCAATGATCTGGCTAGACTGTCGGGTAAGGCAAGCAAAACCGTTGTGAATAGGTTGCCTCACTTACTGAGAAAGGGCTTTTTAGAGAAAGGGGAGGGGGGCGAGTACAAGATAACGAGCCTTGGTATCAAGCGTGTTCTTGAAATTGCTTCCACAATCAAGGTAATTCCAAAGGCTTAGGACATACGTACTTTTCATTGGAATTATTTTTGATCTTTTTCCCATCCTCAGGAAAATTCATAGGGACCCTTCAGCCTTTTTTAGGCTTCCTCCTCTTAGGAAAAGGTTTTATGACATTTGGCTGGATTTCATTCATTTTTCTATTGAGAATTTCAAAGATATGATTAAAGAGTTCCATGGCCTTATCGGCAATCTTCTGAACACCTGGGCCCCTGGAGATCATCCTTGAAAACGTAACGACCCATGTAATGTAGGTTGGATTTTTATAGAATTCTGCCATACCTTTGACTGTTGCTTCCAAGGATCTTACAAAGGGTTGATATTCTAAGGGAATAGAGTGAAGGGAAATGCTCATGTCGTCGGGTTTTAAAGAATTTAACAGCTCTCCCAACTGGGCATCTTTGTTTAGAATCTCCGAGAGCTCATCTGAGGGCTTGAAATCTGGAAGCTCCTTTTGGAGCTCATCCAGAATGCCCAAATGCCTGAATCGATAAGTCTTCTTAATAAGACCCTTGCTAGTCATGGAACATTCTAATCCCTTTATCTTTCTGAACAGATTGGCAGCATCCTCGTTCATTTCCTCCCTCGAAACGGCCTCATAGACCGCCGAAATGTTCCATTTCGTCTCAAAGAGGCCTACCCTTGACTGGGTGAACATAAGATAAGAAAAGTTAGCATTCTTTGGAAGGGCTTGAATGATGGAAGAGGAGCCTCCCCAATTTCGAATGTGGTGCTCGAAAAGCTTAACTATGAAGGGCGTTTCTCCAGGAGGTTTTTTCCATCTCCTTGGACTTCTTGTACTATTTTTTGGCTCCATGGCTACCTTCCCCGATCGATTAAGTAGGGAGGTCTAAACTCTGGGTCTGAAGCTTTGGAGCCTTTTTAGGGCATTGGTGACCCTTTGATTAATTGGAAATTCATAGTCGCACCTAGGGCACCTTACGAGATGGCAATAGATTTCATCTATTAGCCGAGGGCAGGATTGGCAACTCATGGCCCTAGCATAGAGGATGTCGAACTCAAAGCCACATTTAGGGCAGATTAGGCAACGCTCTTTGTAACTCAAGGCTCCATAATATAAAGGAAAAATTTTGATTATAAACTTTCGCATGGCTAGCCTTTGCGTCTTATCCCTTCCATCGCTTAAGAATCTTCCATCCGAAGACGAAAGTAGAATGTCCATATAAGGGCGTTTTAGCATAATCGTCTTTCGATGGTAAAGGCTTATCTTCAAAGGAGCATTTATCTCGATATCTGGTGATTGTGTGCCAAAGGTCAGATTTGGCTTTTGCGTCCCAATCCTTGCCGGGGCTGGTGCCTCTTACGATTCACCGGATTTTCCGTTTCTGAAGAGGGCTGTTGAAGAATGTGAGGAACTGGGGTTTGCTTCCCTATGGGTTGCCGATCATCTAATCTTAGGCTGGAGGGGTGCCATCCTCGAATGCTGGACAACCCTTTCAGCCCTGGCATCCGTTACGAAGAAGATGAGACTTGGAACCCTCGTCCTATGTCCTTCCCATAGGCATCCGGCCTTAGTGGCAAAGATGGCAGCGACCTTGGATTTTATAAGTGGAGGTAGGCTCGATTTGGGCTATGGAGCTGGCTGGCATAGGAGCGAACAAGAAGCCTATGGCTTAGAATGGTTTGAATCACCTAAGGTTAGGATTCAAAGGATGGAGGAAGCCATAGAAATCGCGAGGCTTATGTGGACCCAAGGGAAACCCAGCTACCGGGGCAAGTACTATAGCATAGAGGAAGCCGTATGCGAGCCCAAGCCCCTTCAGAAACCCCATCCACCCATATGGATAGGCGGAGGGGGAGAGAAGCTACTTCTCAGAGCAGTAGCAAAGTATGCGGATGGATGGAATGTAACTCCAATACCAGTGGATGTATACGCGAGGAAGCTGGATGCCTTGGAGAGACATTGCATTGACTTAGGAAGAAGCTTCGGAGCTATTGAAAAATCCTTGGAAACGAGGATAATAGTTGCTGAGGATGAGGCGAAGGCTCTCCGTATTGCGGCAAAAGGGGGTTACTTTATTGGAAAGACTTCCATGGAAGAGCTCAAGAGAACCTTCATCATCGGGGATCCTGGGGGCTGTATTCGAAGGATTGAAGAGTATGCGAAATTAGGCGTGGGCCATATCATGCTTTGGTTCCTAGATATACCATCCATGGATGGGTTAAGGTTGTTCGCGAGGGAGGTCATGCCTTCCTTTCAATAGGAATATTGAGCGGTGGTGCCTTAGTTGGTTAAGGTTGGCTTCGATCTCTGCGTACCTATCTTTTCGAGTGCAGGCGATACCCATGCACGGACCCCATGCTATGAGAAACTCGATTACGTCTCCTGTAAGGAGGCAGTGCTGAAGGCCGAGGAGCTGGGTTTTGAATCTTTATGGGTGGCGGATCATCTTTTCCTCGGGAAAGGTGGCGCCATCCTCGAGTGCTGGACAACCCTTTCAGCCCTGGCATCCGTTACGAAGAAGATGAGACTTGGAACAATCCATCTATGTAACGTATTCAGGCATCCGGCCTTAGTGGCAAAGATGGCAGCGACCTTGGATTTTATAAGTGGAGGTAGGCTTGAGTTCTTCATAGATGCGGGTTGGGCTGAAGGGGAGGCTAAGGCTTATGGTTTTCCTTGGGAATCCGATCCATCGATTAGGATTCAAAGGATGGAGGAAGCCATAGAAATCGCGAGGCTTATGTGGACCCAAGGGAAACCCAGCTACCGGGGCAAGTACTATAGCATAGAGGAAGCCATATGCGAGCCCAAGCCCCTTCAGAAACCCCATCCACCCATATGGATCGGGACCTTCGGTGGCGAGATAGGACTGAACATAGTTCCATCCGAGGAACTTATGATGAAGGCCGTGGCTAAATATGCGAATGTCTGGAACAACACCCCAGCTTCAGTCGAAGTTTGTAAGTTAAAGCTAGAATCCTTAAGGAAAGCCTGTTCTGAGGTGGGAAGGTGCTATGACGACATAGGAAAGTCTTTGGAAACTGAAGTGATGATAGCCAAGGACAAGGATGGTTTAAGGAGAATCCAGGAACGCATCCATGAACTCAATCCTAAGAAACGCTTCTATGCTTCAGAGGAATCGTACCGGAAGTTCTACATAGTTGGAAATCCTGAAGAATGTATCGAAAGGATAGGGGAGTATGTGGACCTTGGAATAAATCGCTTCATGATCTGGTTCCTCGACCTTCCATCTACGAAGGGAATGGAGATATTCTCGGAGATGGTTATGTCTGAGTTCCGATAGATTGAAAAGCTCTGAATCGAAGAATTTGTTGCTCATTAATAAAGCATCAAGGCGTTGATGGATGCCAATAGACCTTATGGAGGCGAAAAAGAGCCTCCATAAGACATCTTCTTAAACTACAGCCTTCATTTCCATATGGCTGAGAAGAAACTATGGGATGAGGCGATAGGCCATTTCCTTCAATTCCTCATCCTTTATTGTCGATTTTCGCCTTATTGATTCCTCCTTTACGAGCGCCACAAGCTCCTCAAGCTTTTCATCATCAAGCCTTATCCCCATCTCCCTTAGCTTGAGGGCTATGCTTGTGGCTCCGCTCTTTTTTCCTATAATGAACCTAGTAGGTTCTCGTCCTACTATGTGGGGCATGAAAGGAAGGGCTCCAAGCTCGAAACCCGCATCCTTACAGGCTTTCCACATGTAAACCACGAGACCAGACTCGAAGGTAAAGATGTTCTCACCAACGATGGATTTTCCAGGTGGGACCTTTATACCTGAAAGCTTCTCTACAAGCTTCGAAACCTCATGGAGCTTCTCGAGCCTTATTCCTGTATCGACACCGAGGAGGAGGTGCAAAGCCACAGCAACCTCCTCCAAGGCTACATTTCCGGCCCTCTCACCAAGATTGTTGACACATGTATGGATGACCTCAGCTCCGGCGCAAACAGCCGCGATTGAGTTTGCCGTAGCGAGACCGAAGTCGTTGTGAATGTGGAGGGCGATTTTAACACCTTCTCCAACCCATTTTCTAACCTGCCTTATTCTGAGCATCTCTGCTTGAGGAAGTGCCATGCCGTAGGTATCCGTAACGACGACACCGTCCACCTTAGCCTCTTGAGCACAGACCTTATAGGCCCTTTCGATAAAGGCTGGATCAGCCCTTATAGAGTCGACGGGCATAAAGATCGTTTCGAGACCATGATCCTTCGCATAGGCATGGACATCCCTGATGCGCTCAAGGGCCTTTTCTTCATCCCAGCCGAAAACAGCCTTTATGGTCCTAGGATTTGCCAAAGTGTCCGTAACGATGGCGTCCACATCACACTTGAGGGCCATATCTATATCGTCTTCCCTTGCCCTACACAGACATGCGATCTTAGCCTTCAGACCCAGCTTTGTAAGACTTTTTATGGTTACCATATCCTCCTTGGAAACGATGGGCATGCCAGCTTCGATCGTCGAAACGCCAAGCTCGTCCAAAGCTATGGCGATCCTCATCTTATCATCGGATGTGAAAACAACGCCCGGGGTCTGTTCACCATCCCTTAGGGTTACATCGTGGATAAGGACCCTTTTTGGTAGGTTAAAGTCCTTTCTAATTTCAGGAAGAACGTTAAGGGGACTATTGATGAATTCATCTGACGAATAGGTTTTCAAGCTTCCTTCACCTTTCCTTCAAGGGACCTTTTTATAGGTAAGGAGTTAAGCTTTATGATAAGCGCATTGGTTCCATATGGAAGGCTTGGCAATTTGCGAACGATTCCCTTCTAAGAGGATCCAATACTCAGCGCTTGATGGAGCATATTGTGCTGTTTCGAATCCTTGGGATCTATGCCGCTGAAAATCAATCCTTTGATGCCTTCCTCGTTTATAATGGAAATTAGTCTCTCGAGACTTTCAGATGCGTATCTTAAGGAAAGGGGACCATAGAATCTAATTCTTCTTCCCCAATTCTTCGAAACCCTTCGGAACTCGATGGCTAGTAAATCGAAGCTTGGGAGACCGATGCCTTTCTCGATGGCTTCGCAAGCCTTCGGTAGCTTGATGCCCTCAAGACCAAGCCAACGGTAGGCGCTCTCAAGAGTTTTCCATTCATCTAGTCCATCGACACAGGAGCATATTTCCCTCGTCCAAGAGGAGGCTGTAAAGAGGGCTGCCGTTTCCCAACCAACCACAGGCCCGAAGCCCCCGGTTACGTAGTTTAAGGCTTGGGAGAGCCTTCCAATATCATGTCCTGCCACATAGGATATAGACGGAGGGAAAATGTCTGAGCCGAATGGGAAGGATGAGCCGCGTATGCGAGATGCAACAAATCGAAGCTTCTCCATCTGCCTCGCAAGGATGAGACATCGGGCTTCGAACCAATCGGAAACAGGGGCATCGGGAATAAGATAAGAAAGGAAGCTTATGAAGTCAGGACTCGATTCCAAGTATTCGACAACCTTTCTTGGCTTGGTAGACCTCAAAGCTTTTTCTACTTCCCCGGGTGTTGGGATATGGTTTAGACGAATCCCTTCATCCTCAGCCATCTTAAGACAATGTGTATCGGCACAGCCGAAGAGACTATCGAAATTGGCTGGGGGCGGATATCGCGCATGGTCTAGGAAGAGGCCATCGATTTCATAGCGATTTAGTATGTCATCTAGACATGCCTCAAGCCAATTCATGAGCTCTGGACTACTTGGGCAGAAACCAAAGCCCCATTTTTCGAACGTTTTTCGAGGCAAATGTCCTGAGACATCCCGAAGGGCGTATTCAGGAAAAAGCTCACCGCCGTAGCTCCAAAGACCGAAGTGTCCCCAGACATCGATACCGGCCCCTTTGCAGGCTTTTAGAAGGGCGATGAGCCTTTCATCCTCGGCGCCAGCAAGGATGCCGGGGAGGACAGGGAAGGCTTCAGCTGGAAGATGATGGCGCCTAAGATGCTCCAAGAGACCTGGTTGCAGACGCCAATCTTTCAGGGGATTCATTGCTTCAACACTAGGCGAGGGTTTAAAGCCGCTTGTGTGCCATAGGGAGCTTTCAGGTATGATTAGGTTTAAGCCAAACTTTTCTCGAAGCCTTTGAAGGAATTTACGATGCTCATACATCTCGTCTAGACTTCCAAACCAACCTATGATTTCCAAGTTTTTCGGCTCCTCCCTTATGGAAAATTTTAGCCTTTGCCCCTCAACCCGAGCTTACGTAAGGAATTAGAAAGGGTTATGTAAGTCAAGCGAGCTGCCCCGTAGGGATCGTAGCCAGGTTTTGAACTTCGCATAACTGAAACTTCCGCGGTTATGAAGCCTTCGTATCCGAAACCATGGAGGTCTGAGAAGAAATCCTCGAAGGGAAAGCTTCCCTCGCCAGGAATGAGGAATTCGTAATTTGGAAAAATACCCCTGACATCCTTTACATGGACATGGGCGATGAAATCTTTAAGCTTCCTAAGGATTGATCCTAGATCCAATCCTTGGATGGCAAAGTGGCTCTGGTCGAAGGTAATCGCTAGATTCTTCGAAGGAACCAACTTTAGAAGCTCTAAAACGGTCCTTAGCTCGTAAACAAAGTTACCGACATGGGGTTCGAAGCCTATGGTTATCCCGTTTTTTTCCGCATAATCTAAGACCTCTCCAAGGGCTTGCGCCAGGATTTGCCAAGATTCTCCATCGGAAAGGTCCTTAGGCTTTGGTCCTGAAAGAGTATCTACGATGGGGCAATCCATTTGAAGGGCTGCATCAATACATTTTTTCGTCCTTTCGATTCTATCTCTCCTTACCCAATCCTTAGGCTCTAGAATCGCAGTGTGACAGCCAAGTGCGTTAATAATAAGTCCAAAATCTCTAGCCAATTTCCTAATTCTCTTACAGTCCTCTTTTCCTAGGCGACTGATATCTGTTTGATAGCCGCTCCATGCCGAAACCTCTATTCCATCAAAGCCAAGGATTGACAAGCTTCTGATGATATCCTCGATCGCCATATCCTTCGGAAATGAGAAGGAAGCATAGCTTAATTTCATAATCCTTTCCCAAAGGGTACTAGACGTTTTCCTATAAACGATTTTCTTTACCAGACCCAATGAATTCAGCGATAAAACTGTTTGGGAAAGTCTGTAAAAAATAACGATGTATGGTCGATAATTTTCCAGAAAGGATTTTAAATTCTGTGATAGAAACATGGAGGCATGACGCCCTCGAAGCATCCAATAGCCCTTGGTCTCGTTGGTTGTGGAGTGATGGGTAGGCGCCATGTCCTCGGCTTGAAGGAGTTGAAAGAAAGGGGTTTCCAAGCCTTTGAGCTTGAAGCCCTTTGCGACCTTGATGTGCATAGGGCCGAGGAATTGGCCCTTGTATGCGAATCCCATCTCGGAAGGCGGCCAAAGGTCTTCGGCGATCTCGAGAAAATGCTTTCAGAACTCCCTAGCCTTGAAGCCATCGATCTCGTTACAAGTCCCAAGACCCACCATACTCTTGCCAAGCTCGCCTTAGAGGCTGGATTGGATGTGATAGTAGAGAAACCCATTGCCTTAACAATAAGGGCTGCGAGGCTCATGGTGGAGGAGGCCCGAAGCCAAGGAAGGGTCCTAGCAGTCGCAGAGAACTATCGCAGGGATCCCCAGAACAGGCTCGTAAAGGCTGTTATTGAATCCGGAATGTTAGGTAAACCCTACCTAGTCATCCAGCAATCTGTTGGAGGGGGGAACGAGATCCTAATAACGCCATGGAGACACTTGAAGAACGAAGGTGGAATCCTTATCGATATGGGAGTCCACTATGCGGACCTTCTACGATACATTATAGGAGAGGTTGAGGAGGTTTATGGATTCATAGCCCTGAAGGAGAAGGAAAGGGTCCGAAGGGAGGGATGCCTCATCGTAGAAAGGGTTTACGCTACGGCTGAGGATACGGCCTTGGGAATCTTAAGGTTCGAGGGAGGAGCCTTCGGTCAATGGACTGAGGTTCATGGAGCTTGGGGTGAAGCCCTATGGCAAAGGATCATTTACTGCGATAAAGGCTCGCTAAAGGCCCCTCCAGACCGCTCGGGAAAGCCCCTCGAAGCCAGGGGGATTAGGGAGTCCTTAGGGAATGAAGCCTTTATGAATATAGCCGATAAGGCCCTCGATAATATTACTCGAAGACTTTTCCCTGGCTATGGGCTATCCTACGAAATGCCCTTCGAACAAATCGATAGAAAGCTTATAGCCATAGAGCTTTACGATTTTGCGGAATCGATACGCTACCGAAGGAAGCCTGAAGTGGACGGCTTGGAGGGGCTGAAGGACCTAGCCCTTTCCTACGCCCTTTGCGAGGCTGCGATGGCAGGAAGACCTGTGGCTCCAAGGGAAGTCGAGGAAGGTCTTGTGGAAGCTTATCAGGAAAGTATAAACAAAGCCCTGGGGCTCTAGCCCGAAGCGATCTTCCAACCTTTCACTACGACTATAGGACGAATGAGAATGGTATCGGAGCCTATAAGCCTTGACTAAAGCTGAAATAGGGCCTTCTAAGGGAAACGGCCTTCTCGAAGATCTTCACGAGCTCATCGTCACTGGCTCCGTTCCTTAAAGGCGTAAGGATATCTATGAGATTATCGTTCCTCATGAGACATGGTTTCAGCTTTCCATCGCTCGTGACCCTAAGCCTTGGACATCGAAGGCAAAAGTAGCTGTTATGGGAATACTTTACGAGTTCGACCTGGACCCCGTTTTCAAGGAGGTAGCGGGGTCTATTCTGAAGATCCCAGCGCCTTTCAGCCTTTATGGCCCTAGAGCCTAAGTATTCCTCAAAGGATGATATGTCGACATGATACTTTTCAAAGAATTCGGACTTTCCCATACTGCTTATGTTATGAAGTTCAATGAGCTGTAATGCAGTTCCTAAGGATGAGCAGAATTCAATCATGGAAGGGATGGCCTTGTCGTTTACACCTTTTAACACAACCATATTCAGCTTCACGGGACTTAGGCCAGCCCTTATGGCTTCCCTCAAGCCTTCGATAACCCTTTCTAGGCTTCCATCTGTTATAAAACGATAGACATCCGGATCTAAACTAGGCAGGTTCACGTTAATCCTTCGAAGCCCTGCCTTCACAAGGTCTTTAGCCCTTTGGTCGAGGAGGTGGCCGTTTGTGACCATGGAAACCTCCTCCACAAAGGGATTGGAAGCCACCTTCCTCACCACTTCTACGATGTCATCCCTGAGAAGGGGCTCTCCCCCTGTGAGCTTTATCTTCGTCATACCAAGCTTGGAGGCAATCCTTACGATTTCGGCTACCTCATCAGCTTTCATGAGACCTTCCGAGGCTTCGATGCCTTCCCTATCGCAATAGAGGCAACTAAGGTTGCACTTGTCGGTGAGGGAAACTCGGAGACTCGTGACAGCCCTACCGAAGGGATCAATGAGGGCCAAAGTAGACCTCCCATCTACGTATCCGTAGGATTTAAGCTTGAGGACTTTCCCTTAGGTGCAGGATTATATGCCCAGCCTCTGGTAGGATGATGTCCCTGAGGGCTAACTCAACAGCATCGGAGGACCCAGGTAAGATGAAGACAGCCTTTCGATTGACTATGCCTCCCGAGGCCCTGCTCAGCATGGCCCCTAGACCAATCCTTTCGTAGCTGATTCTTCTGAAGAACTCCCCGAAACCTGGTATAGACTTTTCCCATAAGGTTTCCAAAACCTCAACGCTGATATCACGGCTAGATAGACCAGATCCTCCGAGGACCAGGACCATATCGACTTCTGGACTTTGGACGGCCTTCAAAAGCTCAGCCTTTAGCATGTCCTTTGAATTTGGAACAAGACTTCTGAATGCAACCCTATGCCCCATGGCCTCTATCAGGGCCTTAGCAAGTTCGCCAGATTCATCTGAGAAGGGTTTTCCCTCCATCATTGCCTTGTATCTCGATCCGCTGCATGTGATGAGGGCGAAGCTTACAGAGGTAGGTGCCCTTAACCTATGCTCCTTCCAGGAGGGGGATGCGATATCTGAGCCCATACGCAAGAGGCACCATTCCATGGGTTAATGGTAAGTTCCCTAAGCCTTGCCTTAAGAACCCTTTCTTTTGGAAAGGACCCTTATGTCTGTTATACAGGCAACGTCGTACTGGCCATCCTCAGTCTTTTCGAGGTATTTACACATATCGAAGATGTTAAGGAGCGAAGCCATGACTCCAGCTAAGGCTTCAAGTTCGACGCCGGTCTTGGCAATGGCTGTAACCTTTACCCGAGCCTTCACTTGAAAAAGCTCATCGTCAACCTCAAGCTTCACATCCACACCTGTGATAGGTATAGGATGTGCCAGAAGGACATTTTCAGGAGTTTTCTTAACGGCGTTTATGGCTGAAAGTTCGGCGACCGCAAAGATGTTTCCCTTACTGATTTTTCCTTCCCTAATGGCTTTTATCGTATTAGGCTTTAGTCTTATGATTCCTTCAGCCTCAGCAGTCCTTAAAATATCGGGCTTTGGAGTTATGTCAACCATGGATACGGCCTTTAAAATATTTTCTCCGCCTTTAGAGGACAAACCAATCACCACATAAAAGAGGCTTCTTTGCTCTTAAGGCTTCTTAGGCTCGTAAGGATTCAGGAATCAAAGCCTTTCCTTACCCATCTTTGCTCCAAAGGATAAAGAATTCCCTTAAGGCTTTCGCTCTAGGATTTTCATCATTTAAGGAGCACATGCGAACCTTTCCAAGTCTTTTCTCACGGATCAGGCCAAAGCCTTGAAGGACTTTTAGGTGACCGTCGACAGTCGTATGGTTCAACCCTGTTCTGCGAATCAACTCCATAATGTTCATTTCCTTATTCGTTGCGAGAGCTAAGAGGATGCGGAGCCTTCCTGGGGATGAGAAGATCTTTTCTAACGAAGGCTCTCCTCCATCCTTTTCTTCATCTTTGGTGGCTTCAGAACCCACACTGTATCGTATGAAACTAGCCTTTGCCTGTCTTAATTAACCTTATCTCGGTATGAAAGGGGCTTTCAAGTCAGGTCTGGCACACAAGGCTTAACTTTCGATTCTTAGGAAAATTCCTTGATGATTCGAAACTCTCTGGTGAACATTTATGATGAGCGAGAGGGTTGTTTTTCCAAAACCTTGCGAAGTTGCAATTGTAAGAACGGAAGTCCCTGAGCCCTCGAAGGGACAGGTTCTAATAAAGACCCTCGTCACCCTTATCAGTACTGGTACCGAACTTACGATCTTGAGTGGCGATTTTCCCCTAACTCAGCTTGGGCTAGATATGGACATTATCCTTTCTTTCCTGGTTACTCAAATATTGGTATCATCGTTGAGGTAGGGAAGAGCGTGAATTCTGTGAAGGTTGGGGATAGGGTTGCTAGTAGTGGGCCCCATACCCAATATTTCATAGCAGAGGAAAAGGACCTGGTACCGATACCCGAAGGCATCTCGGACGAGGAGGCTTCATTCCATACCTTGGCATCGGGCGTTATGAATGCTGTAAGGCTTGGTGGAGTTTCTCTAGGAGAATTCGTTGCCGTCGTGGGAGTTGGATTACTCGGACAGTTCGCAGTAGCCTTTAGCAGACTTTGTGGGGGCTTTCCTGTGGTTGCCATCGATCTTTCGGAGAAACGCCTAGAGCTTGCGAGGCTTTCAGGAGCTACTGAAGTCCTTAAGGGTGATGGGTCGGACCTAGAAGCCAATATTGCCACCCTTTCTAAGGGAAGGATGGCAGATGTCGTTTTTGAAGTAACTGGAAACCCAAAGGTAATCCCGAGGGCTTTAAGGCTTGTAAAACGCCAGGGAAGGTATGTTCAGCTCAGCTCTCCCAGAGGACCTAGTGAGGTCGATTTCCATGATGAGGTCAACGCTCCTAGCAGGATCATCATAGGAGCCCATTTCAGTAGTCAGCCAGCCTTCGAAACCCCTCACAACCCTTGGACGAAGAGGAGAAATACGGAGCTTTTCTTCGATCTCCTTGCATCAGGTATTATGGACGTTAAGCATTTGATAACTCATCGCTATGCTTTCAGGGAAGCCCCTGAAGCCTATAGAATGCTTCTTAAGGATCGATCCCAAGCTATGGGAGTTCTGCTAGACTTCAGATAGTTGCCATTCCTAAAGGTCCCTTTGAGCCTATTCCTTCCAAAGAAGATCCTGCCAATCTTAATATGATATCGTATCCAAACTTTCATTCTTCGCAGGATCCATTATGATCCGAAGATCTTTCTTCCGGTAAAATGATTGCCGTGTTGGATCTTTTCATGCCTGCCATTATATATACCACGTACCGCCACCTTCTCTGCTAGAGAGATTTGATGCGTTCATTATTGTTCCTCCTAGTTATTATGTAGAGTCAAAAAGGTTTGAGGGCCTATTTGATTTTATTAAGGCTGGGGGAAAGGGTGTATTAATAGCATCAAACGTTGAAGGAATTTTGGCATTTGGTAGCGTAGTTACTGATGCAGTTGGGCTATACGGGTGGGATGCAGTTAGCAATTGGATAACTGAGCGCCCCATAAATACGGGAGTACAACGAATATCTTTACCAAGCTATGTTTTAACATATGGAGACCCTTGTCCTTTGAAAATAGTTTCTTCTACTGCATATCCTAGCAATTGAGGATGGAAAACTGCATGGTATCGACAGGGTCCTCATATTAGCTGTTGCAAATGTAATTGGAAATGTGAAAATAGTAACAGTAGAGACCCCTAACATAGTCGCGGAGCACGGCATTAGTGCAGAAGATAATGCGCTTTTCATAAAAATGCGGTATAATAGCTTGCTGGAAAAGAAGTTCCACCATTCCCTCGTGAGCTTCCAACTCTCATTTCGTTAGAGAATAAAGTAAGAAAACTTAGCGAAAAAATAACGCTTCTTCTCAAGCAACTTAGCGAGTTTAGGGCTAGCCTAGAAAATATGCCTGAGTTTGCATCACTAAGACAACAGCTTTCCAAGCTGAACGCCTCACTCTCGGAAACTTCGCACTCTCTCTATGAAATAGAGAAGTTGCTTAGCAACGTCCGAGAAGAAAATGCTGGCATGATGCAGGAATTATCATTACTCAAGACATGGGTTATTCTACATTAGCTATTGCAATAATAGCAATCGCTGCTGCTATTATATCTCTAAGAAAAAGAACATAGCAAGTTAAGAAGCACGCTTTGTTTTGTTCACTACTATTTTCACTATGGGACGTGCTAAGCTCGTTTTAGCTTATTTACTCGGTATATTGGGAACCATTCTTCAAACTCCTTTTCTATTTTTAGTTCATTGATTACATCCTCATATTATTTGCATTGACTGAAAATTCACTTAATTAAAATTAATTTTGAGTTTATAATAAGTAGGGGCTTATTTTCCAATTAAAGCTAAATCCATTTCATTTTTCTTCTTTTTAGTGATTTATTGGAAATAGGGTGTTCCGAAATTCTATTGTTTATTTTTCATTAAAAATTCATTATGAAATTGGAAGCTTTTAAAGATGAATATCTGCCTGAAACTGTTATTGATAGAGAGAAGGAAAAGATTGGATTAAAAGAATATCTGGAGAATGTTTTGAAAGGTAGGATAAGGGCTTTTTACATTCATGATCCTCCAGAGGTTGGAAAGACTGTTGTAACGAAACATGTTTTGAACCAGTTTGAGGATTCCTTTAATTCGGAAGTTGTTTACATAAATTCACAGAGGTCAACACCTAATCAGGCTTTGAGAGAAGTTTACAATGCAATAGGCGGAGACGTTGAAAGAAGGATTCCTTCCAGGGCTTTAGTTTCTGCGATATTGAGAAGGACTTCACACTTGTTGTAGCTCTAGATAATTTTGATAACATGGAGCACGTCGATGATCTTCTCTTGAAGATTTATTCTATAACTACAAAGATTCCCAGACTTGGGTTAATTATAATCTCAACGAGCAAAACAGACCTTATTTCGCTGATAGGAAGAAGGCTTTACGATGGACTTAATCCAGAAGCTTACGAGTTCAAGCCTTATAATGCTACTGAGCTTTATGAAATACTAAAAGCAAGGATTATCGAAGCTTACAATAAGAAGGAAATAATTCAGGATAAAGCTATGCATAGGCTTGCTGAGTTTGTCGCTGAAAATGGAGGGAATGTAAGGCAGTTGTTTTCGATTTTTCTTGATGGGGTGGATTTGGCTCAACAGAGAATGAATGAGAAAAGTGGATGCTAAAATTGTGGAAGAAATAATAAGAAAAATCAGACAAAAACTTGTAAGAACATAACCTAGGCACTACTCTTCTCAATTTTCAAGAGATTGAGTCCAGGCTATGGCTAAAGCTTCCTACAATAATCCAGGAATTATAGGCTGAGGAGGGGCTCCCCACGCCTTATAAGGCTTTCATCAATGACCTTCTGGTTCATAACATAAATAGAGAAGAATATGGGTTGCAAAATTTAAATTAATTTAAGCTGTGGCAAAATTCTTCTCACCTTAATTTGAACAGTCCTATGCGCCTCATGAGCCCAGCCTTCCCTTCCTGATGGCAGCTACGGCTATGGTTAGGAGGTTGTAAAGGCTAGGAGGACATATGTGGCTACCTTCGCCAGACCCTTAAGCCCTTTTGGCATGATTTCCTTCAGGATGGAGAAGGGCTTCTCTATGGAGCCCTTCTTCCTATAAGCCCCTTCCAGCTTCTGAATTGGGCTATGGGAGGGTTTGCGGATGGAGCCTCTTTTTTATGCCCCTTCTCGTTGCGCCTTTCCTTGCTATGATGGGAAGGCTCCATCCCCACATGCGCTTGTAATCCTCTTCGCCATCTAGCCTGAATCGCCCACAACAGCCTCCAAGTGTTCATGCCTTGTAGGAGCTGGCATGGGTGGGCTATGTGGCTATTTCCAGCCGTAACCCCGATGGACCTTTAAGCCCTTGAAGCATCCACGGCTGTAGAAGCCCATCATGGCATGGGATCCTTGGGCTTGATGATGGGGGAAGAATCCACGATGGCATCCTCAGGGAAGCTCCTTCTCCAAAACCTCCCTAACCTGCTTAAAGGGCCCCTGGAAGAAGCTTCCCCCATCCTACGCCTGAAGCGGCTGAAGGTTGAATGCCATGGTATGGATTTGAAGCCCCATAGGGAGGCCTCCTTCGGATGGTCCCTAAGGTACCCTTCAAGGCCCCTCGCCCGATGGGCCCCTAAGGAACATAAGGACGAAGGCCTTCACCATGGAGTCCAAGTTAAGCCAGGCCTACCCCTCCCGCCCTTCCTAGGCTGTAGGGAAAGCCTACCAAGAACATCTTTGAAGATGACCTAAGCATCTCCTCGGATATGTAGCCATGGGGAGTTATATGGGAGGAAAA
>JAGTQN010000100.1:0-5300 GCA_018396395.1 Candidatus Bathyarchaeota archaeon
CTATATCCTCTATCAGTCTCGACCTTCCTATGGCTTATGCTTTATGGCGTACATCTGTATTACGGCTGCGGAAGCGGGTGCTTTAACCTTAAGCCTTCCGCCAGCCTCCTCTACAAGGCTTAGCATGGAAAGGGGCTTGGCTGCTAAGGATCCACATGGAGCCTTTCCTAAAGCCCTATGATGCCTTACGTTATAGTAGCCCTTCCAGGCTTCAAGCCATGCGGATAAATGGCTGAAGGGCTTACGGCATTTGCAAGGAAAGTGCAGTAAAGGAAAGGTCGAAGATAAGAAAAGTCCTTAAGCCTTCGCTTTACTTCCTTGCTTAGCCTCTCAGGAGGCTTTAGAAGGCTTCTATCATGGATGAGCCTAAGCCCTAGTTCTGAGCATACTTTACTTTACGCCATACCATGGAGCCGTATCGGCTACGATACGATAACCCTTACGCCATAATTTTCCTTAACTTAAGCTTCCTTAGGAATAGATATGCCGTAAGGTTATTCCTCTCACTGTCCAGCTCAGCTCTAAGGCTAGGATTCGCCTTGATCTGGGCTCTAAGGCAATCCATCCCATATCCAGGCTTTGACGCCTCCCAGGTTTACGGTCCTCTCGTCCACGACGGCTGTCTTACCCTTATAGAAGGCTTCTGAAAGGCTTACGAATCTATGGAACCAACGCCATATGGATTCATGGCTCCTTGGAAGCCATATGCTTATGGCCTTGAATCCTTCCTTAAGGATAGACCTGAAAGGTATGAGTATATGGCATAACCTACAATCTGCCTAGGGGTCCTATCCCTCTCGAAGGGTTTCATAGAACATCGAGGGAGATAGGGCTCCCCTAAGGCTTAAGGTTACAGCATCCTATGGTACAACTTCATAAAGCACATCAAACCCTAGGAAGGCCGCCGGAAATACCAGTAACTTGACAGTATCTGCATTAAGCCCTCCAACGATGGAAGCTTTCTGAACTCAGAGCCTTAAAGCCAAGCTTTCAGGGATGCCTAATAAGGTATTCCCTATGGAGCCTAAAAGCCTTCACCCTCAAAGCCAGGCTAACCGACTCATATATCTCTTGGAGCTCTCCATAGATCGCTACGGCATCTGGATTCGGGTAAGCGACGGTTGTTGGATCCGTCTTCACAAAGCGATCCGTAAGATCCCATATGGAAACCCTTCTTCCAAGGGATAGGTCATAGCACCATTTGGCCTGAATGGCTGCGCCGAAGGCTGCTCCCTCCTCCATAAGCATTGCGACGACGGGCGTGTTGAACACATCGGCCACGACTTGGCGCCAAGAGGGATTCTTAGAACCTCCTCCCGTCAATCGTATCTGGGTGGGCGAGATTCCGAGGCTTCTCATGCGCCTCAGCCCATAGTTAAGCCCCATGGTGACACCTTCCACAGTAGCCCTTATCACGAAGGCCCTTTCAAGGGTCCTTTCGTTTATTCCGAAGTAAACTCCCGTTCCTTCAGGAACGTTTGGAGTCCTTTCACCCCTAAGATATGGTATGAAAAGAAGCCCTCCGGAGCCTGGAGGGGCCTTTTCTATGGCTTTTGCCAGCTCCTCATGGGAATAGCCGAAAAAGCGCCTCACAAGCTCCGTTGCTACGGTTACGTTCATCGTGCAGATAAGGGGTAACCACCGATTTGTGGAGTCGCAGAAGGCTGCTAGCTCCCCCTCCGAATCAATAATGGGATGCTCGCTACAGGCATATATGGTGCCAGAAGTGCCTAGGCTAGCCGTCACGATACCCTCCCTCGTGTTTCCGGTACCTATGGCGGCCATCATGTTGTCCCCACCTCCACTACTAACGATGACATCCTCTCGAAGTCCAAAAAGCCTGGCCACTTCAGGTCTCATAAGGCCCATAACCCTGTCCGAGGGCCCTAGCTCTGGAAGCTTATCGAAAAGTCCTGGATCTATGGCTTCGATAACCTCGGGGCACCATTTCCTCGTCCTTACGTCCATGAGGGCCGTGCCGGAGGCATCTCCATACTCCATGCCAAGGCATCCAGTAAGCCAATAGTTTATATAATCATGAGGAAGAAGGACTGTTCTCAGCCTTTTGTAGTTTTCTGGCTCCTTCTGCTTGAGCCAAAGGATTTTCGAGGCCGTAAAGCCAGGTGGGATACCGTTTCCGATGAGCTCGATAACCCTCTTGAGACCTCCAAGGGCTTCTATGATAAATCTGCACTGCTCATCGGTGCTCGTGTCGCACCATAGCTTTGCTGGCCTTATGACCCTTCCTTCAGCATCCAAGGGTACGAAGCCATGCTGCTGTCCTGAAACGCCTATTCCCATAACCTTTCTGGGATCCACCTTCGCTTCATACAAAGCGCGCTTCAAAGAGCTTCGAACGGCCTCTATCCAAGTATTGGGGTGTTGTTCCATATGCCCCGGAGGAAGGCCCTCAATAAGCCCGTAGGCTTCCACGGCCGTTGCCAGAACTTTCCCCGTCTCCCCATCCATGACGAGGGCCTTCGTGCTCTGGGTTCCGCTGTCGATTCCTATGAAGTATTCAGGGCTCAAGGCTAGAAACACTCCTCCGGATCTCCTCTATGGCTTTTACAGGATCCGGTTTATCGAAGACAGCCGATCCTGCGACGAGGATGTTTGCTCCGGCCTTCACAGCCAAGGGGGCGGTCGAAGGATTTATCCCTCCATCAACAACCAAGTCTGCATAGGGTTTGGCCCTTCGAATCTCCGAAACCTTAGGTAAGACTTCCAGCATAAACTTCTGCCTAGGAAGACCCGGCTTTACGGTCATGACAAGGACCAGATCGAGCTTTCGTAAAGCCCTTTCTAGTCTCAAAGCGGGGGTCTCAGGGTTTAGGGCAAGGCCGCATCTAACTCCCAGCTCCCTGGCTCTATCCAAGGCCTCCTCTGGACTTTTCAAAGCTTCTACATGGATGAAAAGGATATCCGCTCCAGCCTCAACGTAGGCTTCTATGCGATCCTCGGGATTTACGGCCATGAGATGTACATCGAAGGGAAGGCTACTAAAACCCCTAAGATGCCTTACAGTTTCGAGATTGAAGGTCTTTTTTGGAACGAAGGATCCGTCCATGATGTCAATGTGGAGGCGATCGGCGGTCCCTTCGATACTTCTAACGGCATCCTCAAGCATCCAAGGCTCTAGGGAGAGTAGGGACGGTGCGATTTGAATCTTAATCATAAGCACCCACATTTGATTCATGGGGCTCTAGGACTTTAAGGCTTCCTCAGAACTTGCGAGCCCCTAGCCTTTTCCCTTTTCTTTAATCTCTTTTACTGGGCACTTGAGGCTTCGAAGAACTCCTTCGGCTTCTCCTGGCGGTAGCTTTATGGTGTAAAGCATGCGCTTCGTTCGAAGCTTAAGCTTCACTACATCCTTGGAACGCTTTACTCTACAATGGTCAGCTTTTTCAGAAAGACGGATGAACTCCTTAATATCAAAAATTTCTGTTGGCATTTCCAAGCCTCCTTATGTTAAAACTTTATTCGATATAGGGAAAAATTAGGGGTAGCTTTAAGGCTTCCGGTTCCTTAATAGGAAAAAAGCTAGGGATCTTTTAGCTAGTCACTTTCGTGAGAAAGGTTTCAATCGATGCTCATCGCTTTAAGCTCTGCAGCTTCCCCTTTGGATGTTGTTGCAATATCTCAATCAAAAGTTCTGCTCTTACAGGTCAAGACTGGAAAGTTTAACTGCAAGAGAGCTTGAGAAGTTGAGGCGACTGAAACCCTAAAAACGTTGAAAAGCAATTATGGATCCTTAACAGAGAGTGGGAAATGCTAAATTGCTTATAAAGTATTTCAGGCTCCTTTTTCAGAAAGAGGAACATAAGCTAAGTCCGAGCGAAATATGTATCTACCTCTTTCTTTTTCCCTATAGTGTCCACCTAGCCATAACCATTCACTAAAACACATCAACTATATCTACACCATTCGTATAAAAAGCTTATGTTTTTCAGGAAATTGAACCACTGTCTCAAGGGCTAACCTATTCAGATTTTACCGTTAGATACAAAGTCAAATAGATTGAGCTGTTAGCATGATCATTAACATTAATATCATTAACGACGTTTTCAAAATGACTAAAATTAAATGATCAAGATGGAAGAAACATACTATTGGTATATTTTTCCAGAACCAGGCGTTAATTTAACTCTTAAATAGCTCCTTATAGCGTTCAACCTTTGACGCTAGTCCTAATCTTCTGCTTCCCCCTGAACCTCCAGAGACCAACTTTAGGTGATAATATCTCTATTTCAAGCTCCTCTATGACAGCATCAGATAAGAGTATCTGCCTCTCATATGTTGAGATTATGGCATTGTAACGGATAGTCTTAGATGACCTATCTACTTCAGCGACGTTTAAATCCAAAATATTGGGAATAAAGTAGCTTAAAACTTCTCCACCAGCAGTATCTAGAGTCTCCAGAATGGCGTCAGCTGGCGGAGGCCATAATTCCAAAGCCTCTGCCACTCTAATATGGCAGATGTACATCCAAGCTTTCCGTGGTGAAGCCCCGTGGTAAGCAGAACCAGAGTCGTGAGTACAATACCCTTAGTCATATTTTCTATTCTCGTACTCACTCTTACTGGCAACGACTTCACCATTCACAGGGACTATTCGCCCTAGCTTATACCCCTTTTCATTCTACCGAGCTTTTTCCTAGGTTTCAGCATAACGGGGCTTGTCATAAGACTATCACACAACCTATTGAATGATTCAGCTAATAAATTTTGTTTTGACGTTAAAACCCTCTAATGTTTAACATGATAGTGGAAAATCCCATACGCTTAAGCGGTAGGATAAATCACTGAATTTCCGGCAACTCCTTCATATTTCCTAGTGGCTACTCTGAGTAGATATGTTTAAGTCTCCTTGGTTAATATTACGGTGGTGAGTTTTTTGAATGTCGAAAAGAAACTTTATTTAAAGGCTACGGATCTTTTTTAAAAACTCTCACGGTTTTAGGAGAAACAGATTAGACAACATCTTCATTAGAAGACTGTACATCGTTTCAGAGCAGGATGTTTTAGTGGAAAACTACTTGAGGAAAGCCCTAAAATGGTGTTTAAACCTGGCGCTATTGGAGAATAAAACGTTAACCGTTTTTCCGAGGCTTATCTTGTTTCAATTGATGCTTCATCGCTTTAAGCTCTGCAACTCCCCCGATCGACTCAGGACCTTTTTCTGACTTTCCCAGGGATTTTTAGCTTTATTCTATGAGACATCTTGAAGATAAAAAATCGCTGGAGGGCAGGGATGATCTTCACGCCTCGCTATTATAAGTCCATGAGCGTCTAGCCATGGC
>JAGTQN010000100.1:5309-5880 GCA_018396395.1 Candidatus Bathyarchaeota archaeon
AGGTCGAAACCGCCTCCAACAATTTTGCTATAATCCTCTACAATCACGCCAACATTCTCAATCTTAAGATCCCTTATGTTCTTCCTAATCTCCTCCAAGTTCTCAGTAAAGCCCTTGTCCAATTTCACATCGGCACCATGGGTTTAAACGATCCACCAGTAGGCCTCCATAAGGGGATCTAGAGAATTCCAGATAGGGTCTATCCATCCGCTAGACATACAGAAGAAGGGTTCGAAACCTCCATAGCCTTAGCATAATATCTCCATCTCTCTGAAGGGATTGTTTAGCCGTCATCGAAGAGGCTGATCTCGAAGAGGCCCAGTCTAGCGATAAACCTGACGATTGGAAGCCCAGGATCAGCCAAGCCCTCTAGGCGGGTGAGTACAGGTATTCCTGTTTCCGCGATGATCCTAGGATGGCGAGGGAAGAGAAGGGATGGAGTATCTTGGAAGTGGCCATCGAGGTTTAACGACAGCCTTAGAGGACTTCTTGAAGTTTAAGCCTAGCTTTTCCCTATAGGAAGACCAAGGACTAAGGGACTAGGCCTCAGCTTTCCAGATTTTTTTGGGAA
>JAGTQN010000101.1 GCA_018396395.1 Candidatus Bathyarchaeota archaeon
CCTCGAAAAATAAAGGTTCTGGAGCTTCATGGAAGTGAGAAGCCTAAGCTTCATAATGAAAGGTTCCGAAGGGACTTTTGATGGTTAACCTATTCTTCCCTTGGGATTTGAGGCATTTGCCTATTACGCTGGCTTCAACCCCCATATCCTCTGCAGCCTTAAGGACCTCCTCCACGCCTTCCCGCTCCACTATCACCTCAAAGCCTATCCCCATGTTAAAGTCTTGGAACATGTCCCTCCATTCCTCACCGCTCTCCCTCTGGATTAGGCGGAAGAAGGCATTAATGGGAGGAAGTTCTTCTTTCATGTAATGAATGCCCTTGCCAAGCCTGAGACATTTGGTCTGACCCCCTCCAGTATTGTGGATTAGGCCCCTAACCCAGTTCTTCGCCTTTTTGAGGATTTTCGTAACAATAGGGGCGTAGAGTCTTGTTGGGGATGAAAGGGCTTCAAGGACGGTCATATCCATGCCTTCGATGGGATCGTCGAGGCTGAACCTGCCAAAATAGGGCTTTCCTTCCGTTGCGATCTCTGGATAAAGCTTTCCGTAGCCTGGCTTAAGAAGGCATTTTCTCGCAAGGGTTATCCCGTTGCACATTATTCCGCTGTTCCATCGTTTTTCATATATAGCCTTCCCATCGCTTGCAAGACCGATGATGAGGTCTCCGGTTTTAATCTCCTTTCCTGTGATGGCTTCGTTTAGCTTAACCCTTCCGAAGATCGTACCGGAGATGTCCAAGGTTGCTATCTGATCTGGGAGATCTGCCGTTTCTCCACCTAGGAAGGCTATGGGCACTCCGAAGCTTTGGAGAACGGATAGGCTTTCCCTAAACCCTTGACTAAGCTCATGAAGTAGCTCGACCTTTGGTACTTTGTAGGGATTTAAGGCAACATAGTCTACAAATCCCTTGGGCCATGCGCCAACGCATATGATATCGTCTACATTCATTGCCAGTACATCCTGGGCGAGGCTTCGGAAGAAACTAAGATCATCGAAAACTTTCCAAGCTATATAGCTTATGATGGGCTTGCTACCAGCACCATCGGTATGGAGGACATTACCAAAGCCTGGAAGGTCTGGATCCTCCGAAATGGTGCAGAAGGCTTCAGGGAAAAGGTTCGTAAGAAGGGATTGAAAGGAATCGATGCCAGCTTTTCTGACATCGACACCAAGTTCTGCGTATTTGGATGGCATTTCCATCAACCCGGAATTAGGAGGACTTGAAAAGGTAAAGTAATTATGTAAGATGCTCCTATTTTAGCCCTCGTTTTTCAGGGTTAAAGAGCTAAAGCTTTAGCCTCGGTGCACTTGACCATTGTCATATCGATACTATAGTTAGGCAATCGATTGGGAGCCTAAGCCTCTTTTGGAATGGGTTGTTGTAGGTTTCTAGTCCTCAAACCTATTTTGACTTCAATTAAAAAAGAAGGCTTGCCTATTGCTTTAAATCTCCCAAGGTTGAGACTTTAATTGACTAAGTTGAGGCTGATGCTACGGTATGGAAAGTCTATGGGCCCCTTGGAGGATGGAGTGGATTGCCAAGGAAATGAAGGATTGCATCTTCTGTAGAATACCAAAGGAAGAAAGGGATGAGGAAAACCTTCTTCTTCGTAGGCTTAGCACATGCTTCGTCCTTCTGAATAGGTTTCCCTATAACAACGGTCATCTTATGATAGCCCCCTATAGACATGTGCCAAGCTTGGAGGATCTAAAGGAAGAAGAAGGAATGGAGCTTTTCAGGGCTTCAATACTATGCCTAAAGGCAATAAGGGAAGCCATGAAGCCTGATGGCTTCAATCTAGGTATTAACATAGGTAAAGCGGCAGGGGCTGGCTTTGAAGGACATGTACACCTCCACATCGTTCCTCGATGGGTAGGGGATACGAACTTTATGCCCGTCATAGGAAGAACGAAGGTTATCTCTGAAGCCCTTAAGGATACCTATGCCAAGCTTTGGAAGGTCCTCCCTAAGATGTCGGAATGAAAACGAGGGCCGATATCACAGAGCCATAATGATCCATAGGTATCCGAAGGGTTTCGATCTTATATTTCGGCGGACCTACTTGAATTCCCCTTTTATCTGCCATGCCACTGATCTTCCAGTTTAAGAGTTCCTTTAGGGCGTGGTGATCCATGTAGCCATGGGCTTCGGCTACGATCCCGTAGGCTCCATTCTTTTCCCAAGCCCAAGCAATTCCTGCCCCTATCGTTTCTCCTTCATTTCCATCCATTCTTGCTAGGACTGTGTAGGTGATGGCCCCTATAGGAATCTTCCTTCGTCTCGTTTCCTTGGAATTGGGAGGAAGGATCGAAGATACGCATACGATGTTACATTGCCCAATCCCTGCATTTATTAAAGCAAGATCGAAGGCATTAAGTTGCGATAGACTGTCGATAGCCTTCCCACTTGTTACAAAGAACCTACGGGGGATCACTTATATCAAGCCATCTTTCCTTTTCTCCGCATATGGAGAATGAGGTTGTATAAAAGAATTATCGTATTTAAGGTCGTCAGATGAAAGATGGATGGCTATGATCAGGATTACGCGAAGGGTCGAAGAAGAGCTCCTCGAAGGGAATCCAGTCTGAGCTTTCTCCTACTAGATAAAAAACGCTTAATCGATAAATCCATCCTCAAAAAGCCTTTTTCCATAGGGAATCGGCTTTCCGTTTATACCGAACCTTGATACCCTAAGGGTATTGAAATTTAAGGAGTGCCCGAAAGGCTGAGTAAAATATATATGATGTATTATGCGGAGAAAGAGGGAAAACCTTAGTGGGGCGGTAGCCAATGAAGGCTGAAAACTGGCATGCCATGCCTGTAGAAGAAGTCCTTAGGGCCCTCAAGACAAGTCCCGAAGGGCTAAGGGATGAGGAGGCCAAAAAACGCCTTACTCAATATGGCTACAATGAATTGAAGGAAGAGAAACGCCGAACGGCCCTTCATATGTTCTTGAAGGGTTTTAAAGATATTTTCATCATCCTCCTCCTTGGGGCTACTGCCATCTCGATCCTCATAGGTTACTATGAAGCCTTGGAAGATCCAAGCCTAACCTTTGTCGAGACCTATGCAGATGCCATCGCCATTATGGTGATCGTCATCCTCGTCGTAGTGACGGGATTCGTCCAAGAGTACAGGTCTGAGAAGGCCATCGAAGCCTTAAGGAAGCTAGCGGCTCCTGGGGCAAGGGTCATTAGGAACGGCTATGAGGTTAAGATACCAGCCAGAGAAGTTGTTCCTGGGGATATCGTCCTCTTCGAGGCTGGGGATAGGGTTCCTGCCGATGGAAGGCTTCTGGAGGCTGTTGAGCTGAGGATGGATGAAGCCATCCTTACGGGAGAATCGACACCCGTGATGAAGGGCATAGACCCTGTGGAGCCTGATGCCCCTATTTCCGGCAGAAAATCCATGGTTTTTATGGCTACCTATGCCAACTATGGCCGAGGGAAGGCTGTAGTAACGGCTACGGGTATGGGAACAGAGTTTGGGCGAATAGCCAAACTCGTTCAGGAGGCTGAGGCTGAAGAGACTCCCCTCCAACGCAAACTCGATGCCTTTGCAAAAAATATCGCTAAAATCGTGATAATCGTCTGCATTGTCATTTTTATTCTCGAGGCCTTCGAGCAATACATGGAATGGCAGGCAGGGCGCCTCCACGAGCTTGGCATCAAAGGGATGTTGGATGCCTTCATGGTAGCCGTATCCCTAGCTGTCTCGGCAGTTCCGGAGGGACTTCCAGCCATCGTAACGGTAACCCTGGCCTTAGGCGCCAGGGAATTTGCCAAGCGGAACGCCATCATAAGAAGGCTTTCATCGGCTGAGACCCTTGGCTCCACGACTATTATCTGCTCTGATAAGACGGGGACCCTTACGAAGGGTGAGATGACTGTTAGAAGCCTCTACCTGAACGATTCCTTCATAGAGGTTACAGGCGTAGGCTATGAGCCAAAGGGCGAATTCCGAAAGGATGGATCAAACATCGATCCCAAGGAAGACAAGGGCTTGGAGCTTCTCTTGAGGATAGGCCTCCTTTGCAACAACGCAGGGCTTCATCAGGAAAGCGATAAGTGGCGAATAACCGGTGATCCTACGGAGGCGGCCCTTATAGTTTCAGCCATGAAATATGGGATGAACCCGAAGGAAGTTGAAAGCCTTTACAAGCGCATTGCTGAGGTCCCCTTCACTTCTGAAAGGAAGCGTATGACCACCATCCACGAAGGCCCAAAGGGCTCAAGGGTCGCCTACATGAAGGGTGCTCCTGAAGTTGTACTGGAGCATTGCAGCCGCATTTTTAGGAATGGAAGGGAGGTACGCCTAACAGAAGCCCATAAGAAAAGGGTCCTGGAAGCCAACGATAAGATGGCAGAGGGAGCCCTCAGGGTCCTTGGAATGGCTTACAGGAGGCTTCCAAAGGACCTAGAGAATTTCCATGATGAATTGGTCGAGAGGGATATGGTATTCGTGGGGCTTCAGGGGATGATAGATCCTCCGAGGGAAGAAGCCATCGAAGCCTACAAACTCTGCCAAAAGGCAGGCGTTGAAACCGTCATGATCACGGGCGATCATAAGCTTACAGCCATAGCCGTTGCTAAGGAGATCGGACTCATGAAGCCCGATAGCCTTGTCCTTACGGGAGCTGAGCTCGACAAGCTTAGTGATGATGAATTCCTAGCCATCGTCGAGAGGGTCGCCGTTTATGCAAGGGTTTCGCCCGAGCACAAGCTCAGAATCGTGGAAGCCTTGAAGAAAAAAGGGCATATCGTAGCCATGACAGGAGACGGAGTCAACGATGCACCGGCGATAAAGAGGGCAGACATAGGCATAGCCATGGGAATCACAGGAACCGATGTGACGAGGGAGGCCTCAGCCATGGTCCTTGCGGACGATAACTACGCTACGATAGTAAGGGCAGTAGAGCGGGGGCGCATCATATATGACAACATAAGAAAATATGCCAGGTTTCTTCTAGCCTGCAATTTCGATGAACTCCTTGTTATAGGGACCTTCGCGGTTCTAGGGGGGATCTTTGGCGAAGAGATGTTTCCCCTTCCTCTGCTGGCCCCCATGATCCTATGGATTAACCTTGTCACGGATGGGGCTCCAGCCATAGCCCTGAGCGTTGACCCTCCGGAAGAGGATGTCATGGATAGGCCTCCTAGGAAACCGGAGGAGGGAATCCTTTACGGAATGATTTCCTTCGTCATCGCATCCTTTATCCTCCAGTTCACGGGGACTGTGGTGACCTTTGGCATTGAGTATTGGATTCAAGGCCATGGTCTCGATAAGGCTAGGACCGTTGCCTTCATGCAGGCTGCCCTCTTCGAACTCTTCGTGGTATGGAACTGCCGATCCGAGAAGCATAGCGTTTTCAGGATGAAGTTCTGGAATAACAAATTCTTCGTCCTCGCCGATTTGGCTTCCATAGCCCTTACGATGGCGATACCCTATGTTCCTGTTTTTCAGATGATGTTCCGTACGGTTCCCCTTCTCTGGGATGATTGGATCGTTGTTCTCGGAACTGCAAGCTGGGGCTTCCTCGTACTGCCTGAGATCTTTATGGGGAGAAAGGTATTACGCTGGAAGTAAGATGGTCTATCGAGGGTTAGGGAGCCTGAAATAAAAGCCAACATGGATGGAAAAGGATTAAGACTACTTGTAAGCCATAACATATACATGCAATATCATGAGCCTATTAGATGGAATGAAGACTTTTTCAGTCCAGCTTAAAGAAAATGAGAAAAAAAGAAAAAAAAGTAGCGAGGTGGAGGTAGAGTGGGAATGGGGAGAATCCTTCCCTTTCTTTCCTTT
>JAGTQN010000102.1 GCA_018396395.1 Candidatus Bathyarchaeota archaeon
GTCTACGACCAGAAGAGACGCCAGTTCAGAAGGATAGAGGAATACGTCCAATGGCACAATGAGGTTAAGCCCCACCCCACCTCAGCTTGGGCTTTGAAAACCTGGAGACGCCTATCCAGGCTTTCCACAGGAAAAAAACCGAAGCAGAGAAAAGCACCAGCGGAAACAGGAGCGGAATAATTATGGGAAATTACAGTTTTTAATTCAGGACTAAAGGTTTATGAATTCCTGAAGCAGGGATTTCAGACCCTCCACAGCAGCTTGGATGAGTTTTTCTCCCTTCTCTTTTGTCGCCAAGGAAGGATCCCCCTCATACCCATTAGTCGTAAGTTCATCGATATTCCAAACAAAGCCGGGGAGGATGGAAGGAGGCTTTCGGCGCTTCGGTACATCGCTAGATATTAGATTAGGGAAGACAACATAGCCTATGGAAGTCTCGAATTCGCATGCATGACCAGGAACGATTTTCGTCTCAAGAACGGCATCTAGGATTTCTCTAGGTATGAGAGACCAGTATGATACTACCACCATCTTCAATCCGAGTTCCTCCCTGGCCCTTCTGGCGGCAAGTTGGCTAGGTGCCCCATTTCCCCCGTGGCCGTTCACTATGGCAATTTTCAGAAATCCATGATGCCTTAAGCTTCGGCATATATCCATAACGATTTCGATAAGGGTTTCGTGTCTTAGGCTTATTGTCCCCGGATAGCATAAGTGGTATGGAGAGTAGCCTATGGCTATGGGTGGAACGACAATAACTTGAGGATAAAGCTCTTCGGCTGCCTTCGATACCACGTAGGTGACGATGGCTAAGTCTGTTTTCATGGGGAGATGGGGACCATGTTGCTCCGTGCTTCCCGTAGGGATGACGGCGACCCTCGCCGTCTCCATCATTTTCCTGAACTCTTCCCTGGTCATGTCACCAATGAAGACTTTTCGCATAGCTACAGCACCTTCCCTTATCTTAGGAAAGGCTTTATTTAAAAAGACGAGGAGCCTCTCAAGCCTAAGGCTTGTGAAGCGAATAGAATCATTCCAAGATGTTAAAGCCATCGGATTTCCAATGGGTTTCCATACGTTTCAACTATCTTCTTCTGGAAAAGTTTATCTATTATTCCATCGCACTAAGGATGCGAATGCTTTATCCGAAGATGAAGAAGGCTTAGGTGAGGGATTTGTTCGCTCCTCCAGGCGCATATGACCGGGTCATTACGATTTTCTCACCAGAAGGGAGACTCTTCCAAGTCGAGTATGCCGTAGAGGCTGTAAAGAGGGGTGCTATAATCGTCGGCATCGTTTGCAAGGATGGCGTTATTCTTGGTGCCGAGGAAAAGGCCCCCTCTAAACTTCAGGATCAGAACTTCTCTTGGAAGATCTTCCAAATAGACGATCATCTAGGGGTAGCCATCGTGGGGCTAGGGGCCGATGCGAGGATACTGATAGACCAAGCTAGGATTTACAGCCAAAGCAACCGTCTCATATACGATGAGCCTATCGACACCGAGGTCCTCGCGAAGAGGATTGCCGATCTGAAGCAGGTTTATACCCAGCACTCGGGAGTTCGGCCATTCGGCGTAGCGATGGTTTGGGGTGGGGTAGACAAGAACGGTCCAAGGCTTTTCGTGACTCTTCCAGGGGGAGACTACTGGAGCTACAAGGCAGCGGCCCTAGGGGCTGGAAGCGAGGCAGCCGTCGAGGTTCTTGAAGCCAAGCATAGGATGGACATGAGCCTAGACGAGGCCATCATTCTAGCCCTCCAGTGCTTCAGCAAGGTCGTCGAGGGAAAGCTCAGCTCAGATAGGATAAAGCTTGCGGTGATACCCACGGATACTAAGAAGTTCAGAAGGCTCAGTCCGGCTGAAGTCGATGCCTACATCGCTAAGATGTAGGATCAAGAGGATAGGCAGAAGCGGAGGGTGTGATGAGCGAGAAGTTAACCCTTATTAGGCTTTCCATAGCTGGGGAGAACTTTGAGATCGTAGTCAAGTCAGATAAGGCTCTAGATTACAAGCTCGGAAAGGAAGGAAATATCAGGGAAATTCTTGTCGTGGATACGATCTTCTCAGATGCCAAGAAGGGAATGAAGGCCTCTTCGGAAAGGCTTTTGAAGATCTTCAAGACCGAGGATGTCTACGCAATCGCTGAGACTATTATGAAAAGGGGAGAACTCCAAATTACGGCGGATCAGAGGAGGCGCCTTATAGAGGATAAGCGAAGGCAGATCATCGCCTTCATTTCAAGGAACTGCATCGATCCGAGGACAAACCTTCCCCATCCCCCATTAAGGATCGAGCAGGCCTTAAGCCAGATCAAGGTTTCTATAGATCCCCTCAGGGATGCGGAGGCCCAAGCCAAGGATATCATCGAGAAGCTCCGCCCCATATTACCCATGAAGTTTGAAAGCCTTCGAATAGCTGTCAAGATACCGGCTGAGTATGCCCTTAAGGCCTATGGGACCCTCAAGGGCTTCGGAACCATTAAGCAGGAAGAGTGGCAGAAGGATGGTTCCTGGATCGGAATCTTAGAAATGCCGGCAGGTCTCCATGCCTCCTTCCTTGAAAAGCTTGGGAATCTGACCCAAGGGACCATGCTAACGAAAATCCTGAGATAATTATGAGAGATAATAAATTCGAAGAATAGCATGAAAAGAAAAGGAAAGAAGGAAGAATTTCGTGGGGAAGGATTCCATGGCAACACAGCAAGAAGAAAGAAAACTCGTATTCCCAGGAGATCTCATAGCCGAAGGAGACTATTTTGCCGGAGAGAACACCTTCAAGCGTGAAAATCGAATCTATGCAACCCGTATAGGTTTGGCGTCAAAGGATGGTCGTAGGATTTTCGTTATAGCTCTTCGGGGGACCTATGAGCCTAAGGTTGGCGATACGGTTATAGGAAAGGTCATCGATATAGGCTTCACAAACTGGACTCTGGACATTCTGTCGCCCTATATAGCCATACTAAACGCTTCAGATGTCTTCAGGCGGGGCTTCGATCCCCATAGGGATAGCCTTTCGGATGTCTTTGGCATAGGGGATATAGTCCTAGCTGAGGTTGCCCAGTTCGACAGGACGAGGGATCCTCTCTTGACGGTCCGGGGGCCCGGATTGGGTAAGCTTACCAAGGGAAGGCTTGAACGCATAACCCCAGCCAAGATACCGAGGCTCATAGGGAAGAAGGGATCTATGATAACCCTCCTTAAAAACGAGACGGGTTGCCAGATCACCATCGGAAAGAATGGTTATGTTCATATTCTAGGAAAGAGTCGGGAGGCCGAGGAGCTCGTAAGCCTCGCCATAAGGAAGATAGAGGCGGAGGCCCACATCCCAGGCCTCACAAACAGAATGACAGAGTTCCTCCGGGCGCGGATGAAAGGAAGTGAGGATAAGGAAAGATAAGGAAGGGTAAAGGGAGGTGGTGATTAGTTCTATGGGCTATAGAAGAATTGATGGAAGAGCTCCCGATGAGCTTAGGCCGATAAAGATGGCTTTAGGAGTCCTAGATAAGGCTGATGGTTCCGCCTATGTTGAGCAGGGTGGAACGAAGGTCCTCGTGGCCGTATACGGTCCTAGGGAGGTCCATCCAAGGCACTTAGCCTCTCCTGAAGGTTCTATCATTAGATGTCGGTATCATATGGCTCCCTTCTCTACCCAAGAGCGAAAGAATCCTGCTCCTTCCCGAAGGGAGATAGAGCTCTCCAAGGTGATAAGACAGGCCCTTACGCCAGCCATGTTTCTGGAGCTTTATCCTAGGACAACCATTGACATCTTCGCTGAAGTCCTTCAGGCTGATGGAGGTACAAGATGTGCCTGCGTGACGGCCTGCAGTCTAGCCCTAGCCGATGCCGGCATTCCCCTGAAAGGGTTAGTAGCCTCCTGTGCGGCGGGGAAGTATCAGGATCAGATCATGCTTGACCTGAACGATGTAGAGGACAAAGGATGCCAAGCAGACCTTCCTGTCGCATGGCTTTCCACGACTGGAGAAATAACCCTCCTTCAGCTCAACGGTCTTTTAACTGAGGACGAGTTTAGGGAAGCTCTCAGCCTAGCCCTTAAGGGATGCAGGCAGATCTATGAGATCCAAAGGGAGACCCTCATGAACTACTACATGGCTCCGGCCAAGGAACTCGTTTCTGAAGTTGGGCAGGAGGGATCGAAATAATGAGCATAAATGTTATTCCCCAGATCACGAGGGAAAGGATCTTAGAGCTAGCAGGGAAGGGCAGAAGGATCGATGGAAGGTTCTTATACCAGTATCGTCCCATTAGGATCGAAAGGGGTCTTATAAAGAAGGCCGATGGCTCAGCCCAGGTTTCCATAGGATCGACAAAGGTCCTTGTTGGCGTAAAGATCGAAACAGGAGAGCCCTTTCCCGATACACCAGACCAGGGCGTCCTCATGGTAAACGCAGAGCTGGTTCCGTTGGCATCCCCGGTCTTCGAACCGGGGCCTCCCAATGAGGATGCCCTAGAACTTGCAAGGGTTGTGGATAGAGGCCTCAGGGAATCTAAATGCCTCCGCTTCGAGGATCTTTGCATAAACCCTGGTAGGAAGGTCTTCGTGGTCTTCGTCGACATCTATGTCCTGGACTATGATGGAAACCTCTTCGATGCCTCAGCCTTGGCATCCATAGCTGCCCTCATGGATACCAAGATGAAACCTCATAGGATCGAAGCAGGAGAAGTCCTTTGGCTGGAAGGTGAGCCTTCTCCCCTGAATCTTCAACACTACCCGGTTTCCATCACGATAGCGAAGGCAGGTGGTGCCCTTTTTGTCGATCCTTCTCTTGAAGAGGAACAGAGTGTGGATGCCCTCCTTACTATTACCATGGATGAACAGAACAGGCTTTGTGCCATCCAGAAGGGTCCTGGAAGCTTCACTTCGGAAGAAGTGTTTAAATCGGTCCAGATCGCTAAAGAAGTCTCAAACTATCTCAGAGAAAGCCTGAAGTAAGGGAGTAGGGTGAAAAATGCCGAAAAGCAGGAGGACTACGGGTTCCTTCGGGGCAAAGTTTGGCCTTGCCCCAAGGAGGCGTTACTCCGCAATCATCGAATCCCTAAAGTCCTCCTACGAATGCCCGAAATGTGGATTCAGGAAGGTGAGGAGGGAAAGTGTTGGTGTATGGAGTTGTGGCAAATGCGGCCATACCTTCGCCGGGGGAGCCTACCAGCCATTTACAGAAATTGGGGAAGCCTCTAAACGATCGGAAAGGGAAGCCTTAGCTTCGAAGGTAAAAGGACCCCCATCCCAAGGAGGAAGCTCCCTTTGAAGTCCTTAGAAGTCCAAGGATCTGTAAGGGCTTATGGTGAAGGGTCATCTCTTAACGCCGGGGTGGCCGAGGGGTTAGGCAGCGGGCTGCAGACCCGCTTTACGCCGGTTCAAATCCGGCCCCCGGCTCTCGGGCTTTTCCCCTATACCTTCCAGATCAGTCAGCGATGCTATCGTCTCCTGGAAATAGAAATTCTTAAGAATTCCGGAGGGATCTCCCTTGGGTTTAAAGACCTTTATCGAATCGAGTAGGAGGCTTTTGAAACTTTCGAGGAAGCCTGGCATTGATGAATTCTGGCTCTCAGTAAAGATATGTAGCGTAGGCATAGCCATCATCGGCCTTGTAGGATTCCTGATTAAGCTGATCGGTTGGGTATTGGGCCTTTAGTAGGAGGAGGGCTTAAGGCAATTGGGCGTAGCTGAGGTAAGCCGCATATATTTGGTGAAGACTTCTGCGGGGCAGGAGAAGAGCGTAGCCCAGATGATA
>JAGTQN010000105.1:0-4723 GCA_018396395.1 Candidatus Bathyarchaeota archaeon
TAGGATTGGATGGGATGGATTGAAAGAGTCGAATGGGATGGAACGGTAGAGATGGAGTAGGGTAGAATAGAATAGAATAGAATAGAATAGAATAGAAATAGAATCGAGGGTACCCCAATTCCCTAATCCATCATATCAAATTCTCCAAGAGGTGATAGCGAGGTACTCAGTAGTCGAATAGGTCAAATTAAAAGGCCGTGAAAAATTTGGAAACCTAGCGCCCCTGGCTCCCTATCCCAGTTTGAGATGAACTTAGTAGTATGGAAAGACAATCCGTTCCTCCTTGACCCTTTGTTCTTGATAGCTGATGGAGTCTCCTATTCTCTTATGGATTTCCTCTTTAGACGAAAGGGCCAGGGGTATAAGAAAGAGCTCGAGGATCCTTCACCGGGCTTTTCCTCGATCTTCTCCATTGTCTTTTCCTATTCCGTTCCGAGCCCAGAACTGGGGATTCATCCCGATCGTCATTTGTTCTCGATTTCATGCATACTTATATGGGAATGGGAGGCCTAAGGGTCCGGAAGCAGTACATAAGGGGCTTTCGTCTTAGCTGGGTGGCCCTTTCCTCATCTATCACCAAAGGAACCTTCCTTACCGCGCTTAGCATGTTTATGATAATAACGCGGTTTTCGAGAGACTCCTCAGCCTCCTCATGAAGGTCCCCAGAGGACTCTCTGGATCGCATAAGGCAGTTGAAAGGGCTCGCGAGAATGGTCGCCTCCATCCTCTGGGGCCGTATGGATGCAAGGGTAAACATGGAGACAAGCGCAGGAATCGAATCGACCCATCTCCGAAATCCGTAAAATCCGAAAATAGGGATTGAAAAATTCCAATAGCTGGAATTTGGCAAAATAACCATGGAACCGTATTATGCTTTTGGGGCTTTTCCTTGAGGTGCTATCTTCACGGATCTTGAGCTTGACCGGATCCAAGACTTTGTGGGGACTGGAAGTCGAAACCCGACCGCCGATAAAATCTTCCCATACGCTTAGCGGATGCCAGGAAGGGCTTGACTATGTCACCGAGTTCAACGGTATCAAGCTCTTCGGGAAACACAAGTAGATTGGGCTAGGAGAATCCAAAAGTGGGCCGGGAGAGATTTGAACTCTCGACCGTTCCCGCCCCAAGGGGCTTCGGTCTCCGGGCATGAGGGGCGCAGATCTTATCAGCCGAACGCTCCACCAAGCTGAGCTACCGGCCCACTTCCATGACTTCCTTTTTCTTACTTAAACTTAAGTTTTAGTGGTAGTCCCTCGCACTCTGACGACCTTACTTTTCCCCATGGACCGCCAGTACTCTACCTCGATAGATGGCTCAAGCCTCTTTCTGATATCCTCCTCTTGGGGAAGGGGAACCTCAAGAACCTCATAGGTCTCCATATCCATCAGCTGAAGACTTTCTCCCATGATGGCGATGACCTGGCCTATGCGTTTATCGATTATGGGGATCTCAACCCTTGCATCAGCTGGGCCAACGAAGCTCCTCTTAGCACCGTCGAAAAGTCCAACGGCCACGATCCGAACCTTGGCGGATCCATGCTTCGGGGCGGCGAGGGAAGCTCAGCCTACTTTCCCTGGCTTGGACTTTTCGGCCTCGATGATCCTAGAGGGCTCGCCATCGAGGAGGATGGTCATGCCTACCTTCAAAGAACCTGCATCTACAGGCTTGCTCATGGCTTATCCATAGATAGTTAGAAAGAATACTCTCTAATATGGTTTTTTACTTTCATCTGGGTGCTAAACGAAATACCGAACGGAATTTAACATCGGTTCCTGTAGCCCTCTATGCAACCAAGCTTTATTTCCCTTGCCAGCCTAGCAATTTCATCTATTTTTCTATAGGGATTATCCAGGCTTTTTTGGTATATCCTTGCGTAGGCACTCCCAACGACGACTCCATCCGCTCCAGCGGAAACCATGGCTTCTGCATGCTCCCTTACCGAGATTCCAAATCCAACCATTATAGGGATGGGGCTCTGGGCCTTCACCGCCTTTATAAGCTCCATTGCGGAACATTCCTTTCTCCCCTTAAATCTCGCGCCAGTAACACCCTCGATGCTTATGAGATAAACGAAGCCCGATGCCTCCGCCAGAATCCCCTTAAGCCTTTCCTGGGATGTCGTAGGGGCTACGTGAAGGATTAAATGCAATCCCATCCTTCTAGCGAGCTTCAAGAAGGGCTTAGCCTCTTCCGCAGGGAGGTCTGGAACTAAAATCCCATGGGCCCCGGCATTCTTAATTTCCTCCAGAAATTTTTCAAAACCCATGGCATAAGGGATATTGAAGTATGTTGTTACGACTATGGGCGTCTCCAATCCTTCCTCCCTAAGCCTCCTTATGCCATCGATACACTTGGTAGGGGTTATGCCGCCCTTCAAGGCCCTCTCGCATGCGGCCTGGAAGGTCGGTCCATCGGCTATAGGATCGGAGAAGGGAATTCCAAGCTCTATTATGTCGGCGCCGCTCTCCGCCAGAATTCTAATCAGCCTTAAAGAAAATTCTTCCCTCGGATCGCCATAATAAACATGGGCCATATGGGCTCCTTCCTTCCGCTCCATTAACTCCCGGAATTTCCCCTCAAGATCCATAGAAATGCCTCAGGATGGTTTCTATGTCCTTATCTCCCCCTCCAGAATAGTTGATGACGACAATATCATCTGGACGAAACTCTCCACGATTCTTAAGGACGTAAGCTATCGCATGGGCCGTCTCTAAGGCTGGGATAAGCCCCTCAGCCCTGCCCATCGTCCTTACGGCTTCGAAGACTTCGTGGTCGAAGGCGTAGCAGGGCTTCACCCTCCCAATCTCACAGAGATAGGATATTTCTGGGCCCCTTCCTGGATAATTCAGCCCTGCCGCCCTCGTCTTGGAAGGCCTGATCTGCCCAAACTCATCCTGCATAATCTGCATGAGACTTCCATGGAGAACGCCAGGTCTTCCAAGCCTGAAGGCTGCAGCACTGTTCTCAGCCGTAAGGCTTTCCCCACCCCCCTCGACAAAATAGAGCCTTACGGTAGGCTCCTCTAAGAAGGACTTGAAGGCTCCTAGGGCGTTACTTCCGCCGCTTCCGCAGGCCACAATGGCATTTGGAAGTCTCCCTTCCTTCTCGAGGATTTGTTGTCTAATCTCCTCGCCTATAACCCTCTGGAAAGTTGCCACGATGGTTGGGAAAGGATGAGGTCCCACGGTAGAACCCATAAGATAGTAGGTTGTCCTTGAGCATTCGGCCCATTCGCGAAGGGTTTCTGAAACCGCATCCTTCAGAACCCCTGCACCTGTCTTCACGGGCTTTATCTTTGCGCCTAGAAGGATCATCTTCTTTACGTTCTGGGCTTGGCGCTCCATATCCTTGATACCCATGAAGATTTCCGTTTCCAGTCCGCAGAGATTCCCCGCCATAACCGTAGCCAAACCATGCTGACCCGCGGCCGTTTCTGTGATCAGACGCTTCTTCCCCATCTTCTTAGCCAGCAGAGCCTGTCCTAGGGCATTGTTGAGCTTGTGGGAACCCCCGCAGAGCAGATCCTCGCGCTTAAGATAGACCTTGAAGCCTAAGAGCCTGCTGAGATTCCTCGCATGGTATAGGGGCGTTGGTCTGCCACCATAGTCCCTGAGAAGCCTATGGAATTCCTCCTGAAACTCATTCTTTGGATAGATCCTCTCGAAGGATTCCTCAAGCTCAAGAAGGGCCTGCATAAGGATCTCGCTTACATAGGCTCCTCCGTACTTTCCGAATCTTCCCTTCTCCGTAAGCCTCACCACAGCTTCGTTTCCGAAGCATCTTCCATCGCAACTTTCCTCGCGTTTCTTATGAAGGCCTTCACTTTCCCAGGATCCTTAACTCCAGGCTTCGATTCTACGCCCGAGGAGACATCGACTGCATAGGGCATGACCTTTTCTATGGCTTCCTTCACATTTTCAGGCTTTAGCCCTCCAGCTAGGATGAGGGGCTTTGGGTAGACGCTTTCCCTTATTCGCCTGCTTATGTTCCAATCATGGACGATGCCAGTTCCTCCAAACCTTCCAGCGGCGAAGGAATCCAAAAGAATGGCATCGAAGAACCTAGCTTCCCGAAGGGCTTCCTTTAAGGCTTCCCTTTCCGAGCCGGGCTTTATGGATAGGGCCCTGACCAAAGGGATTCCGAGGGATTTTCCCCTTAGGCTTTGGAATTCCTCCCCTTTTTCTCCATGGATTTGAAGGGCATCGGGCCTGAGGCTTTCGCAAATATCAACGGCATACTCAAGGCTCCCGGGTGCTGTGACGAGAATGCGTTTCACGGGTTCAGGTACGAGCTCCAAGAGCCCCTTAGCCTTATCTAGGCTGAGGCTTCTTGGAGAGGAAGGGACTCCTACAACAAAGCCCACGGCATCAGCCCCAAGACTACAGGCCATCTTCAGATCCTCCTCCCGGGTTATCCCACAAATTTTAATCTTCACGGTCCTCATAGGCCATCACGAGTTCCCTAACCTTTTCTTCTATATCCGAAGCCTTCATGATCGCCGAGCCAACCAAGAAGGCCCTGGCACCGCAGCTCCTGAGAAAACGGATGTCCTCCGGAGTCTGGATTCCACTCTCGCTCACCACGATTTTCCCACATTCGCCAATGCTCTGAAGAATCCTTCTGGTTACGTCCAGGTCGACCCTGAGGGTTTTCAAATCCCTGTTGTTTATGCCCACTAAGTCGGCCTCCGTTTCGAGGGCAACCATAAACTCCCTTTTGGTGT
>JAGTQN010000105.1:4776-5609 GCA_018396395.1 Candidatus Bathyarchaeota archaeon
TCAACCGAGTAGCTAGTGTAGCCCCTTTCAAAAACCGAGAGAAGGAGCAGAATGGCATCGGCTCCAGCCTTGGCCGCAGCCTCGATTTGGATTGGGCTGACGATGATGTCTTTCATCAGAACTGGTAGGTTCTGAAACCCAAGCCCATGTCCAAGCCCTTTCAATTCAGCCAAGGCCTTAATGGATCCCTTAAAGTGCTTAGGCTCCGTTAGGACGGATATTCCGGAGGCCCCGCCAGCCTTCATGGCATCGGCAATCTCCCTTAGGCTTTCTATTGGTCTCAAAATGCCGTAGGATGGAGAGGCGGGCTTAATCTCCGCGATTATTGGCGAATGCTGACACTTGGCTATGGCTTCTTTCAGGCTAACCCTTCGCCTAGCCGATTCATCGCTAGCCTCCTTTCCAGCCTTTTTAGTAGCCCCATCGTCCATAGCCGCTACCGCTGCCTCGGCTGCCCCCTTTTTAGGTCCCCTTCTAGTCCTAGTCCTAGTCCTAGTCCCAGTCCCAATCCTAGTCCCTAGTCTAGGCTTCGTCCCAATTTCATAGTACCCATCCTCCACCGTTTTTAGGGCATCTTCCACAAGAAGGTCGAGGAAATCAGCCATATCGAGCCTCAAGCTCCTCAAGCCTTTCAAGGCTGCTCCCATCATAGAACCTAATCAGCTCCTTGAGCCTCTTGTAGGCAGCCCCACTTTCTATGGATTCCTGGGCAAGCTCCAGCCCATAGGAAAAATCGTCAGCCCTTCTGCCAACGATGATTCCGGCGGCGGCATTCACAGCTACAAGATCCCTCTTTGGATCCCCAGCCTTCGCGTATCCGTAAAGGATTTTGA
>JAGTQN010000103.1 GCA_018396395.1 Candidatus Bathyarchaeota archaeon
ATTTAAGGAGCTTGGGAGGGATGAGGCCAAAGCAGCTCTCGACAGACTCGCCGAATCTAAAGGTATAACAATCACAGTCAGCCAGCTTATAAAGGGTTTGGCGCTTGCGTTTTTCCTGCCAACAAGCATTTTCATTGCAACGTTGAAAAAAGTCTACTATAGGTCTGGAGCTGAAACCGAAGATAGCATAATCCTAGAGTTCCTCGCAGAGATACCGAGAATGTTTAGGCCAACACTTTTCTACGACATATGGCTCATCGTGCCGAAAACAGAAACTGGGGAGGCCAACACAAAGCAGCTGATTAAAACAATAATGGAAAAAACCGGAACTACACCTTTAACAGAAGAGGAATGGGAAAACCTCCAACCAATAATAGAAAAACTGAAGGGGAAACTTGAGATAAAAGGCATAACAGAAAACCTCTGGAAAGCACTTTAAAAACAAAATGTTCCATTAATTCATCATTAACAGAAACATTAGAAAAATTGGCATAAAGAGAAACCTTTCAGAGAATTAAAAGCATATGGAATCTCAAGGGTCCGACAAACATTGGTTAAAATGCAAGAGAACTAAAGGATACTTTCCTACTTAGTAAAATGCCATGGCCAGCTGTTTTTAAATTATGTTTAGCTGGTATCATTCTTACAGTTTATGTCTTCTTTGACCGTTGTTAATCTAATAGTCTTCAATGTCTGTTCTATTTCTTCTCGAACCATATTAATATCGTGACTAGTGTGGTTATATCTATAAAGCCACCAGATCGACAAAGCTATATGGATGAAAGTTAATGTGCAAGTGTAGGCGAATAAGACTATATTCATTTGGCATTCCTTCTTTAAGCAGTTGGGAATGCTTCAATATTAAGTTTCTTATAAAGTGCATTATATCGCTTCTTGTTAATATTCCTACTAATTTGTGTTTGTCATTTTTGTCAAACACTAGAAGTCTACTAACGTTATTATCATACATTTTTTCGGGAGCTCAAGTTACAGAGTTGTCGGGGTAAATTGCTATCAGCCTCTTTGTTCAGATTTCCCCAATAGAAACGTTGTTTCGCTTTTCTTCTGGAATTTTGAGGGCGTCTTGCATCGTGACTATTCCAATGACATTGCCTGATTCGTCTATCACTGGAAAGCCTATATGATGGTGTCAGCTATTTTTCAAAAAATTGGCTGACAGTGAGCGTTGGAGATAGTGCTACCACATCTCTTGTCATGATTTGTTCTACTTTAACTCCCTCTAATAGACTGGTTTCGCTGGGTCTAAACCAAACTGAGAGTTCTATGGCAGCCGGAACGTATACTCCTCTTTCCATCATGGCTTTCGTTTCTCGCAATGCGCTGTTTCTTTTGAACGCTGACAATAGAAATCTAAAGTCCTCAGGTAGACGGTAGCCGTCACAATAGATTTAGCCGCCAAATTTTCAAACCAGCGCTTAACATCCGCGCCCTCAAGCAAATAAGCATACTTAGCCCTCATACCCATCAATTAGAGAGGAAACATATTAATTAATTCTATTTTTTTTAGGATTCACTTAAAAAATAAGCGGGCCCGGTGGGATTCGAACCCACGGTTACTGGCTCCGGAGGCCAGTGCCTTTTCCATACTTGGCCACGGGCCCTATAGAAGTATCCAAGCTACGCCTTTCTTTTGTGTGATTCTTTCGGAATTGTGCGCTCCATCGACAACATAATCTTATAGGATTACTTAAGCTTGTTCCCAAGCCATCTTCATAGATCTTAGGCCCAAGGTTAAGGGAAGCCCATATTTTTTAACTCCAAGGCTTCGCCAGAGTGCCCTTCAGCTAGACTCTTTATTATCCTATTAAGGTCAGTTTCTTCACCCTCAATGGCAAAAAATCATTTAGCATCCAAAGGATGGAGGGATCAGTCAGATTAAGATTTGCAACCATCGTTTCTATGAGGTATCTTTTAGCGATCCCTATCTATGGCGATCTCGGCAATGTTAGCCCCATAATCAGCAGCCCGCTCGATGCTATCTGTGATGATGCGGAGATTAACGGCAACCCTACCAGGCTTCTCAAGGAGCCTCCCATTGAGAAGGCTCAGTTCCTTCACAACCTCATCCTTCAACCTAATGGCTTCGTTTGCCAGTTGGGCATCCTTGATGAAGAAAGCATGCATTGCATCGCTACTTACTTTCACGGCCTTGCGCCCCAGCTCCACGAGGCTCTTCAGGATCTCCGGCTCTACTTCCGATGGTTCTATCGTCAGCATAATCTCGCTTATACGAGTTGCATGGTCTGCTATTCGCTCCACGGATTTCATGAGCATCTGATAGTCCAAAACCCCTACGGGCTCTATTTCCAGCTCTTTCATGAGGATAGGATTCTGGAGGGCAAGGGTAAGCTGTCGGAGAACGAGGAAGTAGAGGCGATCGACGCCAGGCTCCCTTTCTAAAACGCCTTCAGCCATCTTCTTGTTTCCTGCCTCTAAGGCGTTCATGGCCGTTTCGAACATGCTTGAGGCGACAAGATGGGCCCTTCTGGCAGCCCTTTCGACGGTGAGCTCCTGGGGGGAAAGAAGGTTCTGGACCTCTATACGATTGGCCGTTTCTTCGACGACCTCCAAACCAAGAAGCCCAGAGGTACATGCAGTGATCGTTTTCCTAAGGTTTGGAGGAATTACATCGTCGCTGGTGAATCTGAAGAGCTGGTATCCAGCGAGATATTTGGCTATGAAGATCCTGAGGAGACTATCTGGATCCTGATCGGGCATCACTACGATATGGGCTATCCTAGGGGCCGTCTCAGAAGCCTTCCTGGCTGTCAGGAGAAGGGATCCATCGGGTTGGGGTAAAACCCTGACAAAATCCCCCTTTTTCAAATCAACCCTTTTCACCCAGTCCTTCGGGAGCGTTAGCGTATAGGATGACTTTCCTGTGAACTGGACCCTCCTCAGCTCGCCTTCAGCCATAGAGTTTTCAGCCTTCAATCAAAACACCTCCTAACGTATATATAGAATACTTTCATCTATATAGAATTTTGCTGATAGATATATAAAGGGCCATTTGCATCCTTTCACGAACCCTGGCATCAGAAAAGGCGTTAAACCTAACGTAATCGAAGGAAAGGAGGGGGAGGAAAGGAAAAGGAGAAGGAAAGGAAAAGGAGAAGGAAAGGAAAAGGAAAAGAAAGGGGATGAAGCTGGGAATTGGGGCTTCGGAAGGCTTGGTCTTCCTATATTTCTCAAGGGCTTATGATTCGTATAGATAGGCTTTCATCAAGGGCTATGGCTAAGGGGATTCTCTATGCTTCCATGCTCCTATTCTTCATAACCTTCATCATGCTCCCACCAATTGTCGGCGTCCTTTCAAGGCTCAGCCTCCTTGGACAGGTTCTATCCGATCCAGTTCTGATGGCTAGGGCTTCATCTTCCATTTTCTGGTCCTTTGCCGTAGCCCTCTTGGTATCCTCCCTAGACCTCCTCACAGGCATTCCTTTGGCTTGGTTCATCGCCAGGGGAAGCTCCCGGTGGATTGATGTGGTCGATGCCCTTGTGGACATACCTTTCATCATTCCCACAGTAGCCCTTGGATTCTCAACCCTCCTCTTCTGGGGCTCACCGACAAGCCTTCCATCCTTACTGGGGCTTCCCAAGCTTTCTCCAGGGCTTTACACAGTCCTTCTCTTGCATTTCGCCTTTTCTTTCCCCGTCGTTGTAAGGGTCATGGTGGGCGAATTCCTTTCCTATGAAAGGATCTATGAAACAGCCGCAAGAACCCTTGGAGCAAGGGCCTTAACAGTCGCGAGGACAATAACCCTTCCTATGCTTAAGCCTGGCTTAGTGGCGGCCTTCCTCCTATCCTTCGCAAGATCCCTATCGGAAACTGGCGCGACCATGATGGTGGCTGGTCCCTTCGAAAATGGAGCCATCTTCATCGTGAGGGCGAGGGAAGAGGGGCTTGAGGGCCCCATGGCCTTTGTGAGTCTCATCCTCATCCTTGCCTCCGTAGCGGCCTTCGCCTTCGTCAGAATCCTCGGCTTAAGACTTCGTTTCCCCCTCCAGAGGGCCTGGCCTAGGATTGAGGGAATCCTAAGCTCCCAAGAAAGCGTGAGGGCTAGGGATATAGCGGTTATGATAATCTTCGCCTTCCTCGTCCTCCTTCCATCGGTCTTCATAATCCTTCCAGCCCTTGGAGCCCTAGTTGATGGAACCTTGGGAAGGGCCCTTGAAGGCTGGGGAGCCTGGGGGAACTTCTGGAAGGCAATGCTCCTCTCCTATGGAATAGGGATCCTGGCAACAATCCTGAATATCGCGACGGGATTGCCTGTGGCTATACTCATCGCAAGGAGGAAGCTTGGCCTCTTCGGAACGGTTCTCCTCGATGCTGCCGTGAACCTTCCCATCATAATCCCAAGCGTCGCCCTTGGGGCATCCCTCTCCTTCTTCTGGCGATCCTTTGGTCTCTTACCAGAGTTCTGGATCCTAGTCCTATCCCATGCGACCATAACCTATACGTACTTTGTTCAAGCCATGGCTGCGGCCATCGAGGGGCTTCCTGAGGAAATGGAGGAGGCAGCCAGGACCTTGGGAAGCCGTCCCTTTAATATCTTTAGGCGCATTACCCTTTCCCTTACAAAATATTCTGTCTTCTCAGGGGCCCTTCTTGTCTTCACGAGGAGTATCAACGAAACGGGGGCAGCCATGGCAGTATCGAGGGAGCTAAAGACGGCCCCCGTCATCCTTGTAGAATGGGTTAAAGGGGTTGGAACTGGAGTTGGGGGGCTTTCCGAAAGTGCCTTAGGCATATCCTTCCTCGTCCTTACGTCCTTTTTCGCCCTTTTGGCCCTGAGGCTTCTTGTATACAGAGGAAAAAGGGGAGGTAGGAAGGCTGGAGGAGCCTTCGCTTCGTTTCGCTAGTTTCGTTTTGTGAAGGAGGGTTCGGAGCCATGCCATCCCTTCGCCTTGTGAACGTAACGAAGCGCTTCGGAAGCATCGAAGCCTTGGATGACGTCACCTTCAATGTGAGCGATGGAGAGTACCTCTGCATCCTAGGTCCTACGGGAAGCGGAAAGACAACCCTCCTTCGCCTCTTGGCTGGGCTTCTTGAGCCAGATGGGGGTGCCATATACTTCGATGAAAAGCCCTTCATCGATGTCCCGCCCGAGGAAAGGAACGTCGCCTATGTCCCCCAGACCTACGCCCTTTTCCCCCATATGACGGTCCTCGAGAACGTTATGTTCGGGCCTTCGGCTAGAGGCCTTCGATACTCCGAGTCTTATCGCATGGCCATGGAAGCCCTAAAAATGGTTAGGCTTGCCCATAGGGCTGATGCCTTCCCCCATGAGCTTAGCGGAGGAATGCAACAAAGGGTAGCCTTAGCCAGGGCCTTGGCTTCCGGAGCCAAGCTCCTCCTCCTCGATGAGCCCCTAGGAGCCCTTGATGCAAGGCTCAGAATAGAGCTTAGGAGGGAGCTAAAGGCCCTTGCCAAGACCTCTGGCTTGACAGTAGTGCACGTTACCCATGATCAAGAGGAGGCCATGGCCATCGGCGATAGGATCCTCGTCCTCAGAAACGGAAGGGTTCAGCAACATGGGACTCCCTTTCATGTTTACAGGAAACCTGAGAACCTCTTCGTCGCAAGCTTCATGGGAAGCTCCAACTTCTTGGAGGGTATCGTAGTCCAAAGAAACCGAAGGGGAAGCCTCTTAAGGCTTAGGGGAAACCTAGAGCTAAGGGTTGCCGATACAAGCCACATGCCTAAGAAG
>JAGTQN010000009.1:0-9475 GCA_018396395.1 Candidatus Bathyarchaeota archaeon
CTCCTTGACGGCTTCCTCAATCCTTTCCATATTAGCCCCCTCCTCCCTTGCTATGGCTTTGCAGTACTCGCAGAAGCAGGATTCAGGAGCCAGATGATGGAGAGGATAGAGGGCTGGGGGCTGTCTTGGATTCGTCATCCTTGCATGCATATCTATGTAAAGACCATCGTATTCAAGTCCTATGATCTCCTCATTATTCTCGACGATGTCCCTAATCCTTGCCAAGGTCAGCGCCAGCACATCAGGATTCGATGGACATGGTCTCGAGGGGCTTCGATTGCCAAGGACATCGAGGATCGCAGCTTCAGGATGTTCCTTCAGGGAAGGGCCGAAGGTTCCTATGACGACTTCGACATCGATGCCAACTTCCCCAGCCATTGTGCATACTTCCTTGAGTGTAGGATGAGGCTCCTCCCTTGCAGGAATCTGGTATCTTAGGCCTCGGTAGTATTCTGGATGAACGGCCCCAGACACTCCTCCCCTGATCGATGTGACTCCACAATCGGCAAAGAACCTTAGGGCCTCCTTGTACCCCATCTGGAGCATCTCATCGTGCTTGATCCAGATGCCGATGTAGGGCCTTCCCATTCAGGGCTCACCAGCCCAGATCCTCGTCAGGCGGTCCTTCTTTATTTCCTTCCTCGATATTTCGTGGCGAAGCCTTCCAAAGAAGTCTCTGATGATGACCTCATCTCCTCTGGAGGGGGAGTTGATCCTAACCCAGCTATAGGTTCCGTCTTTGTTCCTGAGCTTCAGATTCCAGAACTCAAAAACCTCTGATGTCACCTCCTCAACAGCCTCGACTTCCTTAGGGGTTTCATAGACCATGCTGCTCCCATCAGGATATTCGACGATGATGAGGGGCTTATTCTTCGATTCCCCTTCCTTCGCCATTCTTTCCCTTCCTTCTTTCATGGTGAGCACCTTTAGATCATGGTCATGGGTTTTGTTTATAAGGGTTTACTCCATGATTTTTCAAAGTCAAAGATCCCTTCAGTGGCTTAGGTAGTTTGCGGAAAACTCCCTAACTTAACTTTCTTGGTGGATGATGGCTTTTTGAGGCCCCCTTCCAAAGCCTCAAAAGCCTTCTATAGGTTGACTTGTGCAAGTCAATTATCTGCATTTAGAAGTCCGAATTGCCATGCCATGCCATGCCATGCAATGAATCGCTTAAAATCATTTTCAGGATTCGAAGGGATTCATCTAAGAATTCTGAAGTCAGGAGGGAAAATGATTAATAACGATAAAAAGAAAATAAAGTCAATTCCTTCAATCGGGGTGGAAGGACTTTGAAGATAGGCTTTCTTGTTGGGGGACAGTTGGGTGATCTAAAAAAGACAGCCAAGTGGGCTTCTGAGCATAGCTTTCAAGCCCTAGAGGTTTCCTCAGCTCCCAATAGCCCAGTTTTGGATCCATTAAAGGTGCTCTCGGAAGGCGTTGGGGAGGTTAAAAGGGCCCTGGAGGGCACGGATGTGATGATATCATGCCTTACATGGTGCCCAAACAACATGGATCCAAACCTTGAGGTTCGGAAAAGAAACAATGAGCATGTGAAGCGCATGATAGAGGCTGCGGCGAAGCTTGAAGTTCCCGTTGTAAGTACATGGATTGGAAAGCTTCCTGCCTCCATCGATGAAAACATGAAGGTCTACAGTGAAGTCTGGCCACCTATAGTAGAACACGCCGAGAAACATGGCGTAAAGATCGCTATCGAAAACTGCATGGGGAACATCGCCTACAGGCCAGACATCTGGGATCGAATGTTCAAGATAACGCCTTCCAAAGCCATAGGGCTGAACTTCGATCCATCCCATCTGGTCTTTCAATTCATAGATTATCTAGAAGCCGTAAGAAAATTTGGCGATAGGATATACCATACCCATTGCAAGGATACGGAGATTCTATACTGGAGACTTTCCTACGTGGGCTATACAGGGGATGGATGGTGGAGATTCAGAATTCCAGGGTTAGGAGATATAGATTGGAAGCGCTTCATATCCACGCTCCGGGACCGGGGCTACGATTATGTTCTCAGCATAGAACATGAGGATCCCCTCTATCATGGACCTGAGGGTTTCAAGGAAGGTCTTATGATCGGAAGGAAGCACTTGGCCCAGTTCCTTCCCTAGAATAGAATCGCCATCAAGGTCTAGCTATGCTATGCTATGATATCCTAAGGGAAGTTAAGCTTTGAATCGTCAAGTAGCCCTTGGATAAAGAATAAAGGAGGAGTTCGAATTTGGCTTCAAAGCCAAAAGAGGAGGTTAGGATAGGGCTCATAGGCTGTGGAGGCATAGCAAGTTTCCATGTCGGGAACCTATGGAGGGTTCTTGAGGCTAAAATCGTTGCATTGGCAGACATAAGGAAGGAGAATGCCCTTAGGCTTCAGGCGAGCTTTCCAATCCTATCCGGTTGCGAGGTCTATGAAGACTACAAGAAGATGCTTGAAGGCTCGAAACTCGATGCCGTAGAGATCCTGACTCCCCATACCCTCCACTTCCAGCAAGCCCTAGACTCCCTTAGGGCAGGGCTCCATGTCCTTGTGGAGAAGCCTCTCGTCTGTAAGGTCGACCATGCCAAGCGTCTGATAAAGGAGGCCGAAGGAGCCAACAGGGTCCTTATGGTATCTTACCAGCGCCACTATCAGCCCACCTTTCGGTATATGAAGCGCGCCATAGAATCTGGGGAGCTAGGGGATATCCAGTTCATCTCGGCCCTTCAGGGGCAGAATTGGCTCCAGAGTCAAAGGGGGACATGGCGCCAAGATCCAGCCCTCAGTGGTGGAGGTCAATTGAACGATTCAGGAAGCCATCTTTTGGACATAATCCTATGGACAACGGGTTTGAGGGCAACGGAAGTTTATGCCTACATAGATAACCTTGGGGCACCAGTAGACATCAACAGCGCCCTAGCCTTAAAGCTGAGCAATGGGGCTGAGGCAACGATAGCAGTGGTTGGAAACTCACCTATCTGGTGGGAGGATCTAACGATCTGGGGATCAAAGGGCATGCTCCTCTATCGAAACGGGCGCCTTCAGCACGTAACCTGGGGAGCCAACGCAATCCAAGAACCCTTAACTTTCCCTCCTGGACCCCCCAGCCCCGATGCAAACTTTGTGAACGCAATCCTTGGAAGAGAGGCTCCAGAATCTCCTGCCCTTTGCGGTTTAAGGGTTATAGAGCTTACGGAGGCCGCTTGGAAGTCTGCTAAGACGGGAAAACCTGTGAAGATCAAAGAAAGCGCTTAATTAAGAATCTGTAAGGAATCCTATCCTCTTCTTTTTCTTTTTATCATATCGAAAGCCTTATTGCCATAAGTTTTGCATGGAGGATGAAAAAGCCTTGCCATGCGAACATGAGGTTTTTTGCTGCGGTGCTAGGGTAAGGATTCGAGGTGAAAAGGTTGAGGTTCTAAGCGAACCAAAGGTCCTTCGATGCCCCCTCCATGAATCCCTATATGGATTCAGTAAGATCGACAAAGAAGTTGTGAAGAAGACTGTCGAGGCAAGGATGCGAAGCTACGGATTCTGTTGCTCCCAAAGGATCTTCGATGAATCCATAGTGGTTCCCTATGGTGCCTCAGAAGTCATTAAGGTTTGTATGGAAAGGGGCCTTTTCCAGGCCGCTGTTACCGTATGCGAAGGTGCTGGAACCGTTATAACATCAAACCCATCATTGGTTCAAGGAATTGGTGCTAGGCTCACGGGAATCATTAAGACATCTCCCATTCCCGAGATCCTTAGGCATTTAGAAACCCATGGGGGCATAGTCCTCGATCCATCAAGTGCCAGGATCGACCAAGTAGAAGGATTTAAAAAAGCCTTGGAACTAGGCTTTAGAGACATAGCTATAACTGTGGCGGGCTTCAGGGCCGAGGAGATAGCTCGCATAAGAAGAATCGAGGAAGGCTTAGAAGGAGTAAAGGCGACGGTTTTCTCTGTATGCAACACATGCGTTGGGGAGAAGGATCTAGCCTATCTTGAGATGGCAGACATCGTATGTGCCAGCGCCTCTAAGATCCTTCGGGAAAGGATAGGATCTAAAGCCCTTATGCAGGTTGGGGTTGGCATTCCGATCTTCATCCTTACGGAAAGGGGGAAGGAGATTATGCTGAGCTATCTGATGGGATTCAAGGATAGGATCGTAGTCTTCAGAAGCCATTTGCCATATCTCGTCGAGGGGCGCGGCCCGATACTGAAGGATGATGCTGAAAAGATGGAAGGGAAGTTAAGGAAAGGTTAAAGAGATAAGATATAATATGGCAAAATTTCAGAAAATGCAGGTTGGAAGAAATAATCGTCTCGGAAGAATTAACCCGTTATATTACATTACACTACATTAACCTATGGGCTCATCTACCCCTGAGGCAGGGCGCTCGGTTCTCTCTATGCGAAGGAGTTCTTCCCCTAAATCGAGGAATTCATCGCATTGGGATTTCAACCATCGTCCCGTAGCCTCGGAGAAGAAGAGGACTACGACCCTTTTTCCATGAAGCTTTAACTTCTTAACCAGGGGAATATAGTCGTTCCCTCCGGCTACAAGCACGAAGGTTTCAAAGTCCAATTGAAAAAGCACTTCCATAGCTTCGGCCACGAGGCTTGTATGAACATCTATGTTTACTGTTCTCACGGCTGGGAGTCCTATGGATTCTAGGAACTCATCGAACTTTGGGGCTCCCGGTACGCCAAGATGAATAAAGTACCTTCCAAGTTTTATGCTTCCTATACGGGTGAGAACAACATTCCTTATGAACTCGATATCAAGTTCACGTTTTCCGAAGAGGTTGAGCCAGCTTTGGTAGAGTTCGTGCCCATCTACAAAGACAACTACGCCATCAATCCCTGTTCCCATCGGAGTCCTAGCGTTCAATAAACATCCCTTGATGCTTACCTAATCTTTGTCCTTATGAATCTTCCTACTCTGCCATAGATGCTATGAAACTTTAGCATATGGCATTACTTTACTTCTTATGAGATCCCTTATGCCTAAGGGCTTCAGTCCTCCATAGGGCATAGAGAAGCCTTTAGGCTTCTATGGTACCTGATCCCTAGAAGCCCCTCCCGTCTAGGCATCTAGGAGACTTCTTGCATGCATGAAGGGCTTAGGGCATCCGCATGGCACTTAGAGATCGAATCGAAGAGACAAGAAGCGAATCGAATCGAAGAGAAGAGAAGTCCATAAGCCCTGGATGAAAATCAAAGCAAATCCCAAGTGAAAAACCATCACAAAAGCCCAAGGTCGCCTTGGGCTTCGGTCCTGTGTTTGGGGTAGGATCCCAGGATCTTTAGGAAAGTCGTTTTGGACTTGAGCTCTTCAAGGGCCTCTTTGCACCTCTCGTCGTCTATGTGGCCTTCAAAGTCCACGTAAAAAATATATTCCCAGGGTTTTCCCTTGGTTGGCCTAGACTCAACTTTAACAAGGTTTATATTCCTAAGGGCAAGGGTGCCAAGGGCTCCATGGAGGGCGCCTGGGATGTTTGGAACGGAGAATATCAAAGAAGTCTTGTCATTCCCAGTTTTTGGGAGCCTTTCTAGCCCGATAATGAGGAAGCGAGTGTAGTTATTAGGATGATCTTCTATTCCTTTGGCTAGGATCTCCATGCCGTATAATTGGGCTGAGGCCTCGGTTCCTATGGCTGCAGCCATAGGCGTCGCCTTTGCAATTTCAACAGCTTTTGCCGTACTGCTCAATTCCCGCCTTTCGGCCTTTGGAATTATCGTTTCTAGGAACCTTTTGCACTGCATCAGGGCTTGAGGATGGGAAAAGACTATCTGAATGTCCTCAAGCTTCGTTCCGGGGCTTGCCAATAAGCAGTGGCGGATCCTACGTTCTATTTCGCCACATATCAAAAGGTTCGAGTCGAGAAGGAGGCTTAGGGTTGCAGGGACCGAGCCCTCGAGGGAGTTCTCCACCGGTACAATTCCCCATTTTGCCTCCCCCGAATCTACGGCTCTGAAAACTTCTTCAACAGTCCAATATGGAAGGAATTCGATGCCCCCAGTACCGAAGTATTCTTTGGCAGCCTCCTCAGTATGGGTTCCCTTGGGACCCAAATAGGCAACCTTGAAAGTCCTTCCTTGGCAGGCTACGCTCATCTCTATGATGGACTTGAAAACTTTCTCAACACCCTCAGGATTAAGCCCTAGCTCCTCGGCCATATGCTTGGCTTTAGCTAGGACTTCACCCTCCCTCCTTGGATCCCTAATAGGAAGACCGAGGTTTTCCTTGGCTATTCCTATTCTCTTGGCAACCTCAAGCCTTTCCTTGAGGAGCCTTAGGATAGCCTCATCGATCTCGTCGATTCTTTTCCTCAGCTCAGATAGATCTTCTTTCGTCCTTGATCACCCTAGGGATTAACCCAGACCTCAGGGCATGATCGGCGAGGACAAGGGCCGTAGAGGCTTCCACGACGGGAACAGCCCTAGGAACGATGGATGGATCATGCCTTCCGATGAAGCGAAGATTTATGCCTTCTCCAGTCCTAAGGTTTACGGTCCTTTGTTCCATGGCTATGGATGGTGTTGGCTTGAAGGCTACCCTGAAAACGATGGGCATACCATTGCTTATGCCTCCCATGATTCCTCCAGCATTATTCGTGGTGGTTAAGACCCTTCCATCCTTTATGATGAAGGGATCGTTGTGCTCGGAGCCCCTCATGATTGCGCACCTAAAGCCCGATCCGAACTCAATGCCCTTCACCCCTGGAATGCTAAAAATCGCCTTGGCAATATCCGAATCGAGGGCATCAAAAATGGGTTCTCCTAAACCTGCCGGAACGTTGATGGATATGCATTCCACAATCCCTCCAAGGCTATCCCCCCTTTCCATCACATACCTTAGGGCTGCTTCCATTTCCTTAGCCTTGGAGGGATCGGCGCACCTTACTGGATTCGAATAGACATTCTTCCTAATCTCTTCGAGGCTTGGCTCTCTATCAACTTTCATGGCACCAATCTGAACCGTATGGGCTAGGATCTCTATGCCTAGGGTTTCCTTCAGGAGCCTTTTGGCTATGGCTCCAGCCATGACAATGGAAGCCGTTATGCGGCCTGAAAAGCGCCCCCCTCCGCGGTAATCGTTGAAGCCCCCATATTTGACCCAAGCCGTGTAATCGGCATGACCGGGCCTCGGCGTTTCCTTAATGGCTTCATAGACTGAGGAATCGACATCGAGGTTTGTTATGATCATAGTGATGGGAGCTCCTGTTGAGAAACCCCTGAAGACTCCAGATAGGATATGGATCTTATCGGCTTCATTCCTAGGCGATACGGTTTCGTATAACCCAGGCCTTCTTCTGTCTAGGTCTGCCTGGATGTAGCTTTCCTCTAGGCGTAGGCCTGCCGGGCAACCATCGATGGTGACGCCTATTACCCTTCCATGGCTTTCTCCGAAGGTTGTTATGACGAAGCTTTTTCCAAGGCTATTGCTCCACAAGGAATTCAACCCCTAGGGACCGAAGGTCTTGGAGAAAGCTTGGATAGGACTTCCTTATGCATTCGATACCATCGATGACAGTAAGGCCCTTGGCTCCTAAGGCAGCCATAGCACATGCCATGGCTATCCTATGGTCTCCATAGGAATCGATGATGGCCCCCTTCAGCTCAGCAGGTCCATGGATGATGAGACGATCCTCGAGTTCCTCGATGTGGGCACCCATCTTTGCAAGCTCCTGGATCGTCCTTATCCTATCAGACTCCTTAAACCTTAGCCTCCCCATTCCTTCGATGATCGTCCTTCCCTTGGCGAAGCATCCTAGAACAGCCATCACAGGCGCCAAGTCTGGGCAGTTTCTAACATCTGCTCGAATGGACCTTAGGAAGGGGCCTCCCTCGATTCCATTAACCCTTACAAATCCATCGCCTTTTTCGATTAGGGCTCCCATTTCCTTGAGAAATTCCAAAATCGCCATGTCTGCCTGTAGGGAGCCTAGATCAAGACCCCTAACCTCGATACGAGATCCCGTTATGGCGGCAGCGGAAAGGAGGAAGGCTGAGGAAGAGAAGTCTCCAGGAACCCTTTCATGGATGCCTGAATAGCATTGGTTACCTGGAATGGAAAACCTTCTTAGATTCCTTGATGCCTTTATCCTGACACCATGGCGGCCTAGGACCTTCATGGTCATCTTGACATAGGACTCCGATTCCAGTTCCGTTGTGACGTTTAGAACGGAAGCTTCTGATGCCTTTGGAAGGGCCAGGAGGAGGCCTGAGATAAACTGGGAGCTCACATCCCCAACGATGGAAGCCCTTCCTCCCCTCAGAGTTCCTCCAAGGACTTCTATAGGGGCATAGCCATCCCCCCTAAGGGAACGACAACGAATCCCAAGCTCTCCTAGGGCTTTGAGGAGGGGCTCCATTGGCCTACGTTGCAAAGAGGCATCCCCCGTTAAGACAGTCCTACCCTTGGCTAAGGAGAAGACAGCCGTCATAAACCTAAGGGTTGTCCCCGATGCACCACAGTCCACAATTCCCCTAGGAGTCCTTGGCTCCCAGCTTCCTTGGATATAAAGCCGATCGTCATCAGCCTTTATGGAAGCCCCAAGGGAAAGGATTGCCCTCATGGTTGCGATGGTATCATCGCATAGGAGGGGGTTCTCGATGATGCTTTCATCTTGGCTTAAGGAGGCTGCCACCATGAATCGATGCGTATAGGCCTTCGAAGGCGGTGCCGATATGCTACCGCCAAGGGTTTGGGAACCCTTTATCTTCAGCTTCAGCCTCTGTTTAGCCATGGATTCCAGCCCTTCTAGAGAAGCCTTTGGGCCTTCTGACGGTTGATACTGGTTTCTATGAGCCTTCCTGGAAGGGAACTCCATGCCTCCCTCACATTATCGAGGGACTCCCTTGGCAAAACGGCCGCAAAGGCTGGGCCCTTTCCTGAGAGACCGGCGGATAGGGCGCCCCTTGCCAGTGCATCCAGGGCTATGGAGGGATCGTAGCCTAAGGCCGAAGCATATATAAGCCCGTTCAAAGTCATGGCGGTCCAGAAGTTTCCAGAAAGGGCTTCCCTGAAGGCTACATCCACCTCCTTGGCTAAAAGGCGCATCCTCGGAACGTCAGCCTTAACAGTGTAGGCCTTTTCCAAAGGAACATAGATAAGGACCGAAAGGTCCCCCCCAGGGATGAAAAGCTTCAGGATCCGGCGCTCCAAGTTGTCGGTTACAACGATGTTTCCGAAGTATGAGGCGCAAGCATCATCGAAGGCTCCTGTAACCGTTACCTTGGCTTCAAGGGCTGCCTCTACGCCTAGCTTTATGACTTCAAGGTCATCGAGTTCCTCATCCAAGGCCGAAAGGCATGCCAGAGTAATGGCGTTGGCTGCTGCGCTACTGCTCTTAAGCCCCCTAGCTATAGGGATGTTCGAATCTGTCTCGACGTAGGCACCATAGGTTTCGGAAAGGCCGAAGCGCCTGAGGACCCCCTTCACGGCAGCCTTTATGAGGCTTATGTCTTCCCTAGGATCGGAAAGGATCCTAC
>JAGTQN010000009.1:9481-20530 GCA_018396395.1 Candidatus Bathyarchaeota archaeon
TTCTTCCAGGCTCATTCGTAAGCCTGACGGATGCCACAGTCCAAAGTCCCACCCCCAAGGCACTACCCTTTCCAGAGGCCAGGGCATTCACGATCGTAATGGCTCCATGGGCTATAGCCTTCCCCAATTTAGCCATTGGACTCTCCCCTGAATCCTAAGCTGAGCTTTTCTCAACGATGTTAGCCATGATACCATGTCTTGCCATAAGAATCGTTTCCTTCATCAGGTTTGCCAGTCACTTCACCTCCCATAGCCCAGCGAATCCCCTTTCTGCCAAGGCATAGGGCTTCCCTGGCTATCTTTGCCATCAAATCGACTGGCGCCTTACAACCAGTCCAAATCTCGAAGGAAGCAGCTCCTTGAAGGATGAGCATATCCAAGCCTTCCACAACCTTCGCACCGATGGACTTGGCTTCCTTAAGAAGCCTTGTTTCGGGCGGATCGTATACGAGGTCGAAAACTGTCAGGTCAGGTCTTAGGAGGCTCGAAGGCACGGGGATCTCCGAATCCAGGGGCCTCATGCCTAAGGGGGTGGCATTCACAAGGATATCGGCATCCTCAAGCTCCTTGGCAAGGTTTTCCCTATCCAAGGGCCCCCAGCTCAGCCTTGCCTCAGCCCCCTTTGAAAATTCGAGGACAAGCCCTTCAGCCCTTTCTGGCGTCCTATTCAGAACAGAGACTTGGCATGATAGTCTTGAAAGGCTGTAGACGATCGCCCTCGAAGCCCCCCCTGCACCTAGAATGACGATCTTTCGGCCTTCAGGCTCAACACCCTTACTCCTAAGGGCTTGAAGGGCTCCAAGGCCATCTGTATTATAGCCTAAAAGCCTTCCCTTCGAGTTTAGAACCGTATTGACGGCTCCTATTCGTCTGGCATCATCATTTAGCCCATCAAGGTAGCGAATCACTGATGCCTTATGGGGCATGGTCACGTTCAAGCCATGGAAACCAAGGGCCCTGATGCCAGAAAGGGCATCATAAAGGCTTTCGGGAGCCACTCGAAGGGCCACATAGACATAATCGAGGCCTATGGCTTCGAATGCAGCGTTTTGGATGGAGGGACTTAGGGAATGCTCTACGGGATCCCCTATCAGGGCGCAGACCTTCGTTCTGCCAGAAATCCTAGGGATCAGAAAGTCTCACCATCGATACCAAGGTGCTTGTAGAGGGCCTTCAGATTCCTGAGGCTCCATTGACCTGGGGCCGTTTCCAAGCCCTTTCCAAGGCTTGCATAGGTGAAGTAGGCTCCGAAGAGGGGGGAGAGAGCCCTTGAAAGGAAGCCAAGGGGCCCCATGGCAAAGCAAACTATTTTCATCCTCTTTCCTTCCTCAGCTGCGACAAAGAGGCAGGAAAGGTTATCGGTCATATCCTTCGCCATGGTTACAAGCTTGCAGATCTCGGCACCAGCTTTAAGCTCTTGGGCAATGATTTCCTTGAGCCTTTCCTTTGGAGGAGTCCCTTCAAAGTCGTGGAAGGAAACGATAGGTTTGGCTCCATATTCCTTAAGCTCATGGATGATACCTTCGAGCCCATTGGTCGTAAGCTCCAAATCCACGTAATCGAATCCATGCTCAGCCGCCTTAAGGAGGGATGCTAGGCGGTCTGGCTCAGGAAGGATGCATTTACCTCCCTGATCCTTGGGCCTGTTGGTGGCTATGAGGGGAAGGGATGAAGCCTTCGGAAGGCCTTCGATACCCTCTAGGCTCGCCATATAGTCAAGCCTAACCTCAACAAGATCTGCTCCAAGGCGTTCCGCTAGGGCAATGTGCTTTAGGACCCCTTCAATCCTGGTCTGCGCAACACAGGCACAGACCCTAGGCTTCACTTTTCGATCACCATCTCCTCCTTGACGAGGATGCCGAAATGGCGCCCCCCTTCCTCCATATGAACGAGGAGGCGATCCCCAGGCTTGAGCTCGGAGATGGACTTGGAACCATCTGGCGTTACTAGGCGTATCGTTTCGGCATTCTGGACGATAACCTTTCCAAGGGAACCATCACAGGAGGCTTCGATAAGGATCATGGGACGCCATTCGATCTTTGTCCTACATATGTTGACAGTCCTGAATTCTCCATCTCGGTTTACGATTAGGATCTCCTCCCCAGCCTTGAGCTCAGAGAGGTACCTGGTCCTTCCTCCTGGGCAAAGGATGTACTGGGCCGCGGGTCCTGCATTCACCCTGAAGGGCCTTGGCTCCACATAGGGATTCTCATATACCTCAGCCTGGATGAGGAAAAGATGGGATGACTGGCAACCGATTAAGGCCCCCTCGCCTTCTCGCATGAGGTCGCACGTATCTACGCAAACCCTGGCTCCAAGGCCCAGAGGCTTCGTATTCTCAACCTTTGCCTCCTTCAGGGCAAGCTTTTCGGCTACCTTTTTTTCGGGAGCCCTTGTCCTTACGGAAGAAAGGATCCTCTGGGTCTCAAGGATGGCAGCAGGGTCCCTGTTCTCGACAAGAATTCCGTCCACGCCAATCTCAAGGACTTGAAGGGCCAACCTTGCTCCCTCAGCATCTGCCACGGGAGCTATGATGGCTCCCCTTCCATGGGCCTGAGCGATGATGTTTTCCAAAGGTATGATGGACCAGTCTGAGCACCTAAGGATGATGTAATCCACCCCTTCCTTCAGGGCTTCAAGGATTTTCGCCTCATCCTCTCTGGAGCTTATCTCGAATTCCGCACAGACCTTGGTCCCCTTCGCCCTTCTTATCCCTATCTCCGAAGGCCTTTGGAGAAGGATGATGTCTCCGCCATCGCTTGAAACGATCCTTCCGACTCCTAGCTCTCTGAGGAGCCCTACATCCGCTTCCTCTGCGACATAGGCGCTACAGAGGCCCTTGGTGCTTTGGATAAATTCCCTCTTCCTACCCTCTGGAAGGGATGGATCCAGCCTAGCCCATAGTTCCCTCAAGGGATTTCAGGCTCCTACCTTTCGGAAAGGATGCACTGGGAAGCCTCTTCCACAGAGGCATCTTCATGGACAATCTTCCCGATGGCTTTAACCATGGCCGTCGGATTTTCATGCTGGAAGACGTTCCTCCCTATGGAGACGCCCTTTCCACCAGCCTTCATGGCTCCATAGACCATTTCTAGGACATCCCTTTCGGTTTCTGCCTTCGGTCCTCCGGCTATAACAACGGGGACTGGGCAACCCTTTACGACCTTCCTGAAGGACTCGACATCCCCCGTATAGTTGCACTTCACCACATCGGCTCCAAGCTCAGCCCCAAGACGGGCTATGTGGGCTACGATATCGGGATCATGCTCGTTCTTTATGTTTGGGCCTCGAGCATACATCATGGCCAATAGGGGCATGCCCCAGGCATCACATTCATCGGCTAAGCTGCCAAGGGTCTCAAGCATTTCTGGCTCCTTCTCGGCGCCTACATTGATATGGACGCTGACGGCATCGGCTCCCAATAGAAGGGCTTCCTCTACACTTCCGATTCTCACCTTCCAGTTTGGGCTTGGACCTAGTCTCGTACTAGCTGAGAGATGGAGGATCAAGCCCAAGTTTCCAAGGTCTATGGCTTTCGCTACGCCTTTATGGAGGACGACGGCATCTGCTCCCCCCTTCGATAGCTTATCGACGATTCCTTGCATGTCCAGCAAGCCCTTGACAGGACCTAGAGTTACGCCATGGTCCATGGGGGTTATGACGGTCTTTCCATCGGAGCGGAAGATCCTTCGCATCCTCCTAACCTTTCCAAGGCTCAAACTTCTCACTCCCTCCATGCAATTCATCAAACATACCCATACTTTGCGAGATATTCGGCCACGAGAACTGCTCCTTTGGCCGCTCCCATCTTCGTGTTATGGGAGACGAGCACATACTTGATCCCATTCTCAAGGACAGGATCCTCCCTAATCCTTCCGACCACCGTAGCCATTCCGCCATGCCTATCCCTATCCAGGCGGGGCTGGGGTCTAAAGGGATCTTCATGAACTACGATCATCTCCTCCGGGGCAGAAGGTAGCCCTAAGGGCTTTAAGCAACCGCTAAATTTCCGCATCTCCTCCTTCACATCCTCAACCCCACACTTTCGCTTTGTAGAGACGAAGACAGCCTCTGTATGTCCTTCCCTGACATTTACCCTCGTGCATGTACAGCTGACCTTAAACCCAGCTGGCTCTATGGATTCTCCTTTCAGGTTTCCTAGGATCTTCAGGGTCTCCGTCTGAACCTTTTCCTCTTCCTTAGGAATGAAGGGGATAAGATTATCCACTATGTCGAGTCCAAGGACGCCTGGAGACCTCCCTGCTCCTGAAAGGGCCTGCATAGAGGTCATGATGACTTTATCAACGCCAAAGGCATCATGGATGGGCTTAAGGGTAATGGCGAGGCCTGTCGTCGTACAATTGGGAATAGGCGTAATGAAGCCTCTCCATCCCCTCCTTCGCCTCTGAACCCTTATGAGTTCCGCATGATCTAAGTTCACGCCTGGTATGAGAATCGGAACATCATCCTCGTATCTGAAGGCCGATGCTGTACTTACGACGGGAAGGTCTTTGGCATAGAGGGGCTCAAGCTCCATAGCCTGTTCGGATCCTATAGCCGAAAACACGATGTCCACCTTGGAAGGATCCAACTGGGAAGCATCCTCCACTGGCATGCTGAGGGCTTCCTCGGGAGGATCTTCCTCGCAGAACCATCTCTGGGCTCCCGTAGCCTCGTCCCGAAGGGCTTCGGCATACGTTTTTCCGGCTGAGCGCTTGGAGGCCGCTAGGCAGCAAAGCTCAAACCATGGATGCCCCCTTAGGGCTACTATGAATTGTTGCCCTACGACCCCCGTGGCTCCTACAATAGCTACTCTAAACCTCATATCTCTCCTCTCCTAGCACCTCACCATTGTTTTGTTTAAGGGAATCGCGAATTAAGCCCAAGGCCCTCTCCCTTTCTCCCCAGTCTAGGAAGACAAGGATACTTGATGTTATGGTTAGCATACCTGAGATGTTTATGCTATTCTCTTGAAGGGGCTTGGCAAGCCTTCCTATGACGCCAGGTGTATCCTCTAGACCCATGCCCTTGATCCTTATAAGGGAGAGCCCCTTTTTCACGGCTAACGCTATGGCCTTATCTGGATTCTCAAGGACAACATTGTGCAAAGCTTCTAGAAGTCCCTCAGGAACCTTTTCTGGAAGGTAAAGGATGATGGAATTCGAGTTACTAGACATGCCTAGGCTTGCAACCCCTGCTCTTTTCAATTCTTCCAAAACCCTTCTTAGAACCTCAGGGGAATTCTCCAAGCCCCTTCCTACGATAGTAATCGCCATCAAAGGTTCTTCGTAATCGGCTTCAACCCTCAGATCCTTGGGAAGGCTCCCTCGAATAATCGTTCCTTCCGCATCCAGGCTTCCTGCCTCCCATTCCACAATCTTGATGTCTACCGATGGATCCTTATACTTCAGGGCTTTCTTATGGATGAATTTTACATCCGAATCAGCCAATCCTGCCAGGGTTTCTGCATCGATCCTTTCAATCTTCCTAGGATTCTTTATGATCTTCGGATCGGCTGTCATGATACCCTTCACGTTCGTGACGAGGATTATTTGCTTAGCCTTCAGGGCCCTCGCCACGATAAAAGCCGTTGTATCGCTTCCGCCCCGCCCTAGGGTTGTTATGGCACCCTTTTGGGATCTTCCAAGAAAACCTGGAACAACGGGAATGACGCCATCCTTAAGAAGGGGGGCCATCGTCCTTTGGATGCGCTCGAGGCAGAGGGATAACAAAGGTCTTGCGTTTCCAAAGTTTTCATCGGTTATTATGGGCCACTCCTGATCTGCAGGATCAAGGTAGCATGCCCTCATCCCTTTGGCCTTCAGGGCAGTCGCGAAGATTCTTGCACTCGTCCTTTCCCCCATGCTCAACAGATCATCCAGTTCCCTGGGTGAAGGTCTGCTCCCTGAAGCCTTTGTAGCGACTTCTATAAGCTCGTCTGTGGTCCTTCCCATGGCTGATACTACCACGACGAGACCCACGCCTTCCTTAGCCTTCTTCACAACAGCATCGATGGCCTTGGCAAACCTTTCTCCACCAGAAAGGCTTCCCCCACCGAATTTCACAACAATGCAACCTTTATCCTCGCCCAATCGCACCACCAAGGAGAACCGGAAATCAGAGGCTTAGGCTTTGACCGGTCCCCTTAGGGACCGAAATAAAAGTAAAAGTAGAAGCCGTAGAAGAATCCGAAGACTTTCTTCCTAGATCCTTCGCTGGCCATGGTCATGGGAGAGGCCTCTGCTGCCTCTTTAATGCTTTGCTTTCTGCTTATAAGCTTTAAGGTCGCCGATGGAAAATGGCGGAATAGAGCGAAGGGCTGGAGTAGAAATTCACGATTCCATGGTGAATAGGGATGAATGGAAAGGAGAGGCTCTTAAAAGCCTTGGAAGACGGCCTTTCCAAGGACTTCCCTATAGTAATCCCTTACTTGGACATCTTCCTCCGCGACCACTGGGGGGAAGTAACCGACAAGCCTTGGTGGGTTGCGACCTCTTGGGAAATTCCCACCCTTTTAGGAGTTCAAGCCTCCCTTATGGAAAAGCTCGGCATAGATTGGGTTGAGTGCAAGCTATGTCCTTCGAAGCATTGGAGAGATTCCCACAAAATCGAATTTGAAGGAGAACAAGTTTTCCTTAAGGATACCCTATCGGGCTTGAGGGAAGTGATTAGAAGACCAAAGATCGGAGGAGAAAAGGCGGCATGGGTTGATAAAATGCTTGTAAAGTCGAAGGAGGATGTGGAAGACAGCATCCAGATCCGATGGCATGAGGAACTCAAGAAGAAGGAAGCCTCGACTATGCCATGGGCCTCATAGAAAACTTCGGTTCAGAGAAGTTTCTTATCGCCCCTATATCGGCTCCCCTTTGGGCAGCCCATCATTACGTGGGTATAAAAGGAACCCTTCTCAACCTCCATAGGAACCCAAGCCTTGTCGAATATCTGGTCGAAAGGTTTACGATAAATGCCCTTGAAATCCTCAGAGCCCATGCCCAAGTTGGGGTTCATTGCAGTTTCTAAATAGATAGATTTTATAGATGTTTGTAGTAATTTCCATCAATGAGCTTAGAGAAGCATTACACGATGAAGGAAGCCAGTAGGATCCTTGGAGTTAGTGTCAGGCGCCTCCAGATCTGGAATAAAGAGGGGAAGATTAAATGCATCAGGACAGTTGGAGGTAGAAGGCGGATACCTGAGAGTGAGTTGAAAAGAATCCTTGGAATAAAAGATGCGGATGTGAGCAGGAAGACCGCCATCTACGTTAGAGTTTCCTCCCATGACCAGAAGCAAAGGGGAGATTTAGATAGGCAGAAACAGGGCTTGTTAGAGTATGCTAAATCGAAAGGCTATGAAGTTGTTGCAGTTTTAGAGGATGTTGCCAGCGGGCTCAACGAGAATAGAAAGTCATTGAATAAACTCTTTGAAATGGTTGAGAAGAGGGAAGTAGGAACCATCATCATCGGATTCAAAGATAGGCTTACGAGGTTCGGCTTCGAATACTTGGAACGTTACTTCGCCTCTCACGGTGTGAGGATAGAGGTTGTCGATGGGGAGGAGCCTAAAGATGCTTACCAAGAGCTTTTAGAGGACTTATTAGCTCTCGTTTCAAGCTTTGCAGGTAAGCTCTACGGATTAGGAAGCCATAAGTACGAGAAGGTGGTAGAAAGCGTCAAACAGCTTTTTGCTGAATGGGACCTGTAGGCTTAAGCTTAAACCTAGCGAAGAGCATAGGGCCATACTCGAAGACCTTTTCAAAGTCTACTCTGAAATGGTCAAGACGTGCTTAGATAGAGCCATACATTTGAACGTGACTTCACGCAGGAAGCTCCATGAGGCGATCTATAGAGATTTAAGATTGAAGTATGCTGAGTATCCCTCACACTACATCTATACTGCCATAACAAAGGCTCTAGCCATCTTTAAATCTCATGGGAGACTATCTAGGAGAAGGAAGGTCAGCCCTCCAGAAGTTAGAGAACTAAACACTACATTATTCTTTTAGACGATACGCATCTATTCTGGTTTAACTGGGGAAGCCTAAAGCTATCTACCCATAGGGGGCACATTACCATTCCATTTGAAATTCATGAGTATGCTAAGAAGTTCATGGATTGGCAGGTTAAGGGTTCAAGGCTTGTGAGAAAAGGCAACAGCTTCTTCCTACATGTAACCTTCAAGAAGGTCTTTGAAGAGAAAAAGCCGGAAGGGGTTTTAGGCATAGATATCAAGGAGGGGAGCATAGACTTGGCAGTGATTAAGCCTGATAAAGTGAAGTTCATCAAGATATAAGGATGCAAAATATATTAGAGATAGGTATTTCAGAAAGAGGAGGAAGGTCCGGAAGCTATCTGGAAAGGTGAGGGCTGAACTTCTAGCAAAGTATTCTGGAAGGGAAAGACGTAGAATTGACGATATACTCCACAGAGCCTCAAAGATCATAGCGAGCATAGTCGCCGAGGAGGGTGCTAAACCGATCATGGAGGAGCTCACCGATATCAGAGATAGGATTAGATGCAGTAGAAGGATGAATAGAAGGCTTCACAGTATGCCATTCAGAAAGATCCAATTCTACATCTCTTATAAAGCAATGGAGTATGGGTTTAAGCCTGAATTTGTCGATGCGAAAAATACCTCTAGGACGTGCCCGATATGTGACGAAGTAAGTAAGCCGAATAGGCATGCATTCAGGTGCATAAAATGCGGCTTCCAAGCTGATAAGCATCTAGTTGCAGCTTGGAACACAGCCACGAAACTCCCGATGTGCCGTCCTCTACCGTTGGCGGCGAAAGCCCTCAATGAGCCTCTGCTATTAGAAGTGAGGGGGAAGGGGTGAAAATCTATGAATCCCACAACGGTACCGATTGAGCTGACCCAAACAATCTTTTCGATTGATGGGACTTGAATAAGAATAGAAGAAGGGGTTTGACTTCGAGTTCACAATCACTTTTATGGTAAGATTAAGTTAAGATTAGAGTTCTCCCTTTTCTTACATCTCAATATTATTTTTCATCAATTATTATAGGATGAGCTTTTTAATAGATAAGACCCAAAAAATGGATAGTTTGGGTGAATTTAGATGAGGATTGGCTACTGGGTTGAGGTTCCCATCATAGGGGTCGATGGCAAGCTCTATACAGCCGAGGGCTTAAGGGAAGAACTTTCCTTCGCCTCCAAGAATGGCTTCGAGTGCATTCGGTTGAGTTATGCTTCCAAGTCGGCTCCAAATTTTGATCCATCTATGCTTCAGTCCCTCAAGGAGATAGGAACCGAAGAGATCAAGGCGCTCGTCCGAGATTGGGGACTCCTGATCGAGAATATTACTAGCGGAGGGAATCATCTCGATCCGGATCCTGAGGCCAGAAGACGTTGGAATCTTGTCCTTAAGGAAACGGTCGATCTCTGTCGCTTTTTAGACGTTCAAACCGTGGCTACGGATGTAGGCTCTCCTGCGGGCATATACATCTACGGGCTTCCTGGGCTCTTTGGAAGCCATTACGAAGGGGGGTCGAGACGGAGTAGGGTCGAGGAAGCGATAAGGATGTACGCTGAAGTAATGACACCCATGGCAGACTATGCAGAAAGCCAAGGAGTAAGGATCGCCTTCGAGAACAATTTTAGGGCGATGGCTGGAAACATAGCTCAAGGACCCTATATATGGGATCGAATGTTCAGGGCTGTTCCATCTAGGGCCCTTGGACTGCGTATCGATCCGAGCCATTTCATATGCCTCATGATAAGCCCTGTCGAAGCCATAATAAGGAAATATGGGGATCGCATCTATGCCTTCGATGGAAAGGATTGCGAAATCATCCCTGAGATGCTGCAAGCCCAAGGGATCTACGGTAACCTATGGTGGCGCTACCGAATTCCCGGTTATGGAGACCTAAACTGGCCAAAGGTAATCTCAGCCCTCATGGATGTTGGTTATAAGGGAGGAATAATCGTAGAGAACGAAGATCCTCTATTTCCAGGAAAGAAAGGAGTGCTTATGGGGGCTAAATACTTGAGGGATTTGATACCAAAGTAAAAGGCATCTCTAGGAAAAAGCCTAGGAGACTTTCCTCACTAAATGAAAAAGGTTTTTCAAGTCTTCATAGGTGCCTTTTGCTCCGTAAGGTGCCAAATGCTGATGATTCCTAATTTCTGAAAGTTTATTTATACGCGAAAAATTACTATTGGTAATATTTTTTCAGAAAGTATTAAATATTTGAATTAAACAGCACTGTGGGATGAAAAATGGTAGAGGTTCAAAGGGGACGTGAAAGTCTTAGAACCTATGAAGAGATTAATGATCGAATCGCCAAGGGCGATGCAGTCGTCTTGACGGCAGAGGAATTCATTAAAGTCGTTGAAGCTTCTGGCATAGAAAAAGCCGCGAAGGAAGTCGATGTTGTAACGACGGGCACCTTTGGCGCCATGTGCAGCAGTGGGGCCTTTTTAAACTTTGGACATTCCGATCCTCCTATAAAGATGTGGCATTGTTGGCTTAATGATGTACCAGCATACAGAGGTTTGGCAGCTGTCGATGTCTACATCGGAGCGACAGCCATGAGCGAAAGCAAGGGCTTCGAGTATGGAGGGGGACATGTCATCGAGGACCTCGTGAGCGGAAAGGAGATTGAGGTAAGGGCCGATGCCTACGGTACGGACTGCTATCCAAGAAAATACCTAGAGACAACCATTACCATCGAGGATCTGAACCAGGCGATTCTTCTAAATCCTAGGAATGCCTACCAGCGCTACAGTGCAGCAACCAATAGCACCGATAGAACCCTTTATACATATATGGGCACACTACTTCCAAATTTCGGAAATGTAACCTTCAGCGGCTCTGGACAGTTAAGTCCTCTACAAAAGGATTCGGGCTTTGAGACCATAGGAATAGGGACCCGTATCTTCTTAGGTGGAGGAATTGCCTATGTCATCGGTGAAGGTACCCAGCACAGCCCCCAGAATCGTTTCGGAACGATCATGGTAAGGGGAGACATGAAAAGGATGCAAGCCCGATATCTAAGGGGCGCATCCTTCTATCGATACGGTACGACTCTA
>JAGTQN010000009.1:20540-29405 GCA_018396395.1 Candidatus Bathyarchaeota archaeon
TAGGTATCCCCATACCTATTATCAACATGAATGTAGCCAAAACGGCTGCCCAAAGGGATGAGGATATTTTCACAGAGATCGTAGACTACGGAGTCCCCAGCAGGACAAGACCAGTCATTAGGAAGGTATCCTATGCAGAACTTCGTTCGGGCAAGGTTACGATCAACGATCATGAAGTTCCTGCCAGCTCCCTTTCCAGCTACCAGATGGCCAGGGACATTGCCACAACCTTAAAGCGTTGGATTGAAGAGGGATCCTTCTTCTTATCGAGACCCGTTGAGCTTCTGCCCGACTATAGGGAATTTAAGCCCATGAGGATGAAGGGCTTCGAGCCAAGAGTTCGGGACATAATGACGCGAGAAGTTGTAACAGCCCATCCTGAGGAAACCTTGGAGGATGTAGCTACGAAGCTCGTAAATAAGGGAATCGATCATCTGCCCATAGTCGATTCAAGGGGAGTCCTTGTGGGCATCGTAACATCCTGGGACATCGCCAAGGCCTTAGCCTTAAACAGGCGGGTATTGGCAGATGTTATGACAAGGACCGTCATCACGGCTAGTCCAGAGGAGTCTGTGGATGTCGTTGTCCATCGTATGGCAAACCATAACATATCTGGTGTTCCTGTGATAGACCAGAAGAGGCGAGTCATAGGAATTCTCACCACGGATGACGTTTCTAGGAAGCTCATCGGGAGGCGATTTTAGTGAGGCTAAAGCTGATATATTCCCGTGCTGAGGTGGAAAAACCCATATTAGCCGATGCCATCCTACGCTTTAAACTTCCAATAAACATCCTCGAGGCCAACGTGAACGCTACAAAGGGGGAGCTCATCGTTTCTATAGAGGCTTCGGAAGAAACGATCGAGGAGCTCATCCTTTACCTTGTAGGAAGGGGGCTCAAAGTCGAGAGGCTTACGAGAAGGCTTCGGGTCGATGAGGGGCGTTGTATGAACTGTGGAGCTTGCGTTTCCCCATGCCCTGTAAAGGCCATAAGCTTCAGGCCAGATTGGACGGTAAGGTTTGAGGAAGAGAAATGCATAGGCTGTGGAGCATGTGTAAAAGCTTGTCCTGTAGCAGCCATAGAACTCCTACGATGAAGGTTCCACGAAGATTAGGCTTGTTTCGACAGCGCTTTCCTTGGTTTCCTGAAGCTTTACTATGCGGGGAAGACTTCCCGCCGTTCCTATTCGCCCATTCCATATGATCAAGGCCCCTCGAACCCCTTTCATAGAGAGGGCATAAGAAAGGATCCTTTGAAGGAATCCATCTGAGAAGGGACCTCTAACCTCGTTGCATACAGCGGTGGCGGCGGCATCAGCTAGAGCTGCATCATCGGCAAATATCGTAACCAGGTCTGCCTCTCCAAAGGTGAAGCCTCCGCCGAGGCTTGCTGAACTTGTTCCGATGCCTAGGGGCATCTCCCATGGATGAAGAAGAAAGCCTATACTCCGAGAAATTGGAGGGGGCGCCAATATTCCTATCGTTACGGAATGCCTCGACAGAACGGATATCTCCCCACCGTTTTCGACAATAGCTATCGAAGCCTTATATGGAGCCATTGCTTCGAGGGCAAGATCTGCTATGGCGCCCGCAACAGCCGCCATGGGACCGACTCCGGCCCCTAGAGCTGCCGCCGCCATTCTTCTTACCACTTCTGGCGCATCTATTCCAACCTCTACAGGCTCTAGGGCCCATAGGAATGCCGGATGTTTTTCGATGTAATTTTCTAATCTAAGGCGGTTTAGGATGACCGAATTGAAAGCTGCATTTAAGGCATCGTGGGAATTCGTTTCCACAAGAATTCTCGATTGTCCAATATTTTTTACGATCTTTATGGCTCTATTAGTCATTCCTTCAGCTCTGTGAGACGAATTCGATCTTTAAATCATTATAGCTTCAATAGCTTCTAAAGGTTTAACTTACTAAAAAGCCTTGGATATTAAAAAGGTTCGGAAATGCCCCATCTCGAAGAAATAAGCCTCCAAATCCTCGAAAGACTGAGCTCCCTGCCAAATCCCACAAGGAAGGACCTAGAGAGGATTAGGCTAGAGGTCTGTCGCGAACTTGGTTCCGATAAGATTCCTGGAAACGCTGAGCTCATAAGGTTCCTAAGCCCTATTCAAAAAGATCTCATGCGCCTACTCGTTCGGCGAAGAGTCCGTACTTCCAGTGGCATTTGTATAGTAGCTGTTATGACGAAGCCTTTCCCATGTCCCGTTCCAGAACCATGCATCTACTGTCCAGGAGGACCGAGGAAAGGAGTTCCCCAGAGTTATACGGGACATGAACCGGCAGCCATGAGGGGGCTTCAGAATCGCTTTAGCCCTTACCGTCAAGTGAAGAGTCGACTGAAGCAGTTGGCAGCCATAGGGCATAGGGTCGATAAGGTCGAGCTCATCGTACTAGGCGGCACCTTCACGGCTATGCCTCCTTGGTACCAAAGATGGTTCATCAAGCGATGCCTCGATGCCCTTTCTTGCGAAGACTCTAGAAGCCTAAAGGAGGCTAAGATGAAGGCTTCGATGGCCCCCATCAAGAATAGCGGCATTACCATCGAGACAAGGCCTGATTGGTGCCAGCGTCGCCATGTCGATAGGCTCCTCTACCTAGGGGTGACGAGAGTCGAGCTTGGAGTCCAAACAATTTATGATCATATCTATGACTTCGTGGGACGGGGCCATAAGGTCAAAGATGTGATCGAAGCCACAAGAACGGCTAAGGATGCAGGCTTAAGCCTATGCTATCATCTAATGCCCAACCTTCCAGGCTCAAACCCAGAAATGGATTTCGCGATGCTGACAAAGGTTTTCGAGGATCCAGCCTTCAGGCCCGATGCCATAAAGGTCTATCCATGCCTAGTCTTAGATCATACTAGGCTCTATGATTTATGGCTTAAGGGTCTCCATAAGCCCTACGATTTGGAAACCCTCTTAGACCTTCTTTCGAAGGCTTTTAGCCTCGTCCCACCCTATGCGAGGATCCAAAGGGTCCAAAGGGATATCCCAAGGCCCCTCATAAAAGCCGGCTGCATAAAAGGGAACCTTAGGGAGCTCGTTGAAAAACGGATGGTCGAGAAAGGATTGAGGTGCCGTTGTATAAGATGTCGTGAGGTTGGATTATTAGGACTCAAGGATTCTATTAGCCTGAGGGAAGAGGATCTAAGGCTCTTGAGACAAGAATATGAGGCATCCGATGGCCTTGAATTCTTTCTTTCTTTTGAGGATCCGGCAAGGGATATCCTCATAGCCTACCTAAGGCTTAGAAAACCCTCTGAAAAGGTCTGGAGACGGGAATTATCCAAAGCGGCTGTGGTCAGGGAACTCCATGTCTGCGGACCAATGGTTCCCGTAGGGCATAAGCCTGACGATGGTTGGCAACATAAGGGGTATGGGAGGCGCCTCCTAAAGGAGGCCGAGGCCATAGCCATCGATGAACTGGAATGCCGAAGAATCGCCATCCTGAGTGCCTTGGGGGTAAGGGAATATTATAGAAGGCAGGGATACAAGTTGGAAGGCGCCTATATGGTTAAGGATCTATGCTAGTACTCATGGATCCTTTTCCAAGGACTCCAGTTTTTTAAAGGGGCTCCAAAGCGATTGCCCTAATCCAGCTGGAATCTATGTCCCTGATCTTCAAGGGAAGACCTATGAAGAAGACCCTCTCATGGCTTAGCTTGTCAAGGTTTACGAGGCCCTCGATGATAGGAATCTCGTTCAGGAGAAGGCTGTCATGGGTTTCCATGGATCCTTCGGCTTCAACACCTATGCCTTGGATACCCAGCATCTTTATTCGCTTCTTGACCAAAGTCTTGGCTGCCTCGGGTGAAATGAAGGGCATCTCCCTACCGCTGTAGGGACTTCGCATGAGGACGATTTCGCCTTCCTTAACTTTCTCTAAGTCACTTGCCTTAATGGGTTGCCCCAAGCCCCCTTGAGGTTTCAGATATGAAAAATCGAGGATGAGAGCTTCTCCCATGAATTTTTCCAAAGGAAGGTCTGCTAGGCAACGAGTCCCTTTGGGATGATGGGAGGGTCCTTCAACATGGGTTCCTATATGGGTTTCCGTTTCGACCCAGTGCATAAGCATCTTATCTGGCGCGTAGATGAATTGCCTTACTTCAAGCCTTCGAGGCTGGCCAGAGTGGAGGTACTCGCCATTCACCTTAAGAAGCCCGGGACGAAGCTCGGCAGAAAGGTCCACAATCTTGTAATTCTTCAAATCGATCATTTCAAACCCCCCTTATTGTAGGCTGTCAATGGTATTAAACTTTGATTTTTAAGCCCTTATTGGCTTCAGAATGCCAAGAAGGACCAATTATCCTTTTCCTTCAATATTTGCTCCAAGATTTCTGAAGCCTTCTTCGGCTCCATGGAAAGGAAGATCCTTCCTAGGTGCTTACAAAAATCCTTGTTCAAAATCCTCCTAGACCAATCAGGGCAGTCATGGAAAATCGTCCTTTTGGAAGTGTCTACAAGGATTCTGTATTGCCTAATTGTGGCTTCGAATCCCTTTGAATCCATCCTTTTGAAGATAATCTCTTCATCGCTTATTTCATGACAACGATCGATTAGGTATGGTTCCATAAAGGCCCTTAGAAGATTCTTGACAGAGGCCTTCTCGCCCTTTGCAGGCTGAGCTGGGTATGGGAATGGAGCGATAGATGGAGATGGATATGGAGATGGAGACTGAGACAGATAATCCGTAAGCCTTCTTATTCCATTTTTCCCAACAGCTCTAGTCATAGGTCCCCTATCCTTACCGTCGATGGTAACGATCTCGCCTCCCCTCTGGCGATAGGCCTCAACTTCCCTTTTTGCCCTTGTTTGGGCGTCATTTGCCTTCCCGAGCATATGGAGGAGTTGTAACGAGTTTTCTACAGCATAGCCCCTGAAGTGATTGTTGAAAAGCCCATACAGGACCTTGACCCTTTTCGAGATATCCTTAACCTTAGACACCCAAGGCTCCAGCTCCTTTTCCTCATAGCGATAGAAATACCATGGCTTTTGACCTTTGCCATGCCAGCGAATGTAGGCAATGTCCGTTGTCACATGAACTTCTGGGGGAAGAAGGGGTTCATCGACAATCGTATAGGCGATATCATAATTTTTGAGAAGCTTGAAGGTTTCGGGATGAAGCCAAGAAGCTTCCCTGAACTCAACGGCAAACCTAAAGTCCCTTGGAAGAATTTTTAGGAAGGATTCGAGCCTTTCAAGATCAAAGCTGAACTTTGGAGGGAGCTGGGCGAGGAGACATCCTAGGCGCCCCTCAACCTGGATCGGTCTTAGGAGGTCGAGAAAGGCCTTCAGATCTTCCTCGACATTCTGGGGGCTAAGGAGCTTCTCATGGGTGATGACCTTTGGAAGCTTTGCCGTAAAGGTAAGGTCTCTCTTGCTATTCCTGAGCCAACCTAAGACAGTTCCTTTTGATGGATATTCGTAGAAGGTTGAGTTCACTTCAACAACATCAAAGATTTGCGAATATTGGAAGAGTTTTCGCTCTTTAGATTTATAAAGAGGCCCAATCCAATCATCATAGCTCCAGCCTGAACATCCGATCTTAATCTCTCCCATCTAGAGCCGCCGTTTTCCCTCTTATATCAAAGATAGCTATGGCATCAATAAAATTAAATTTATGTTATGGGATTGGCCCAAAGGATGTTTCAAAGATTCTTTCCAAATGTCTCTTTTCGCTTTGTATAAAGATGCTTAATCCGATCCAAAACTCTATTTTATTCATAAATCCTTTACCAAATGTATCGCTTAAGAGCAGACGATGACACCTTTTTCACGATATACATGATTTTATTTTCTACGCTTGGCATCTAGAAGGGCTTCCTCAAAGATTTTTCAACCTTCAGAAGAGAGCCCTACGTTTTTTGATCAATTCGATGCTCAATAGTTCCTCAAAAACGCTCAGCATAAGCCTTTAGCCTTTATCCATATATCGATTCTGCTATCGCATAAAAAAATTTAAGCTCTGAAGGGGCGCTAGATTCCATGAAGCATTGGATGGACAAAGGGATATGGAGACAAGCTTATCTTCTTTTTAATTAGTAGGAGGGGAAAAATTTGGTAAAGGTTTCCTTGACCTTTGGAGCATGGTATGGGGATGAGAAGATCGAACTCGATTTTCCAGAGAATTGGATTTTTTCCCTTCACCGCCTAAGGAAGGCATCGGATATAGGAGAGATAGGGGTATCGGATGGCCTTAGCAATCCTATAGGGTCTAAGCCCTTATATAAGCTTGCTGATGGTAGAAAAAATGCCGTTATTCTCGTCGATGATCTTACCCGTCCAACCCCTGCTCATAGGATTCTCCCCCATATAGTAAGGGAGCTTGAGAGGGGAGGAATCGGAGAGAATCGTATAAAGATCGTGATGGCCATAGCGGCGCATAGACCTCTCACTCCTACGGATCTTGGCAAGAAGCTTGGGAAGGAAATCCTAAATTCTCTCGAAGTTGTCAATCATAACCCCTATGAAAATCTCGTTTACTTGGGCGAATCATTAAGGGGGACACCGATATACTTGAATGGCGATGTCTATGAGGCGGACTTAAAAATCGGAGTCGGCTCTGTCATTCCTCATCCATCAGCAGGCTTTGGAGGTGGAGGAAAAATCATTCTTCCCGGGGTCGTAGGAATGGAAACAATAGAGCATAATCACTACAGCCTACTTTCCCAAGGAAGGCATGGGTTTTTAGAGGGGAGTATCCTTAGGGTCGATGCTGAGGATGTAGCTAGAAGGGTTGGCCTTGAAGCTGTCGTGAACGTAGTCATTAATGAGGGACGAGGGATTGCAGGCTTATTCTTTGGTGATCCAATAGATGCCCACAGGGCCGCTGTTTCCTATGGAAGGTCGATCTATGGCATCCCTTCGATAAAGAACGAAAAGGCAGATGTCCTGATCACCAATGCCTATCCAATAGATACGGAACTTATCCAGGCTGGAAAAGCCCTTTGGGCGCAGGATTATCTCATGAAGAAGGGGGGAACGATTGTCCTCCTTTCGGCTTGCAGTGAAGGTATGGGACACCATTACCTTATCGAAAGGAGGAGGGCCAAGGAGAGGGCAAAAGGGGAAACAGGTGCTATGGAAAAGGAAGGAGAGACGACGGAAAAGAAAGCCATCTGGAGCAATCTCATTGTTTTCTCCCCAAATTTAACAAAGCGAATGGTTCAAAAGATCTTTCCTGGAGCTGAGCTTATAGGAAACTGGAAGGAAGTTCTCGAGGAAGTTGAGAGACGCCATGGGAAAGCCATTAGAGCACAAATCCTTACCTGCGGTTCCATTCAATGCCCCTTGGGCTAGGTCGGATGACATGGATGGATGGATGGATGGGAGAAAGATAAGGGTTTATGCCAAAAGTCCATGAAAGTGCCGCGGTCCAGACTTGAACTGGCGATGCATGGAGAAATCTCCCGCAAACTCCCTTTTTTTTCTGATCCTTTTCCCAAGGAGGAGTTTAGGTAAAGGAGTTAAGGATCCTTTCGTAAGAAAAATTTCGACTGTTGAAATTTTAAACATAAAACCTTTAGGCCTTTTAGAAATTTGGAAAGCCTCCATTTTCCCCATGAGTTCTGTTTTTCTATAGTATTCCAAGGAAAAACACGCGCTTTTCCGGCCAAAGGATTTTTGGGCTCAGAACTCGGATCGGAACCTTTTGGTCCTTCTCATTATTAAAGGATTAAAGGAGTCCTCCGATTCTTAGGACTTGGATCCAATGAGTCCTAAGGTCCAAGGGACCGTTCCGGCGCGACGCGGTCCCGACGTTTTTCAGGAAAAAGATCAAGAAAGCCAAAAAACGCCGAGGCTGAAAGCCCCGCTCGGGCCAGGCTTCAGTTCACTCCAGCTCCTCGGGCTTAAAGCCTAAGCCTATATGGGATGCAAGGCGCCGTAGAATCGATTCGAGATCCTCGATGGTATGCCATTCTGCCGTGAAGTCCTCATAACCGCTCCTCTTATCCTTATATCGAAGCGTGGGCTTTCCAAGCACCCTTTCGAAATAGGCGATAGGCCTAATCCCTCGTTGGATCGACGGAAAGCGCCGCAAAAAGGGGCTTACCGTGAGGAAGAATCCCGCGCCGGGGATTTCATTTTTGTTTTTGTTTTTGTTTTTGTTTTTTCTTTCCCCTTTGGGCTATCCCAAAACCTACAGGAGGGCGGGAAGGGGCTCATTGAAGCGGGATTCGATTTCATCTGCACGATGGAAGACGTAAGTTTATTCCGAAAGCGAAGATAAAAGAAAAAGAAGAAAAGAAAAAAATGTCTAGGAAATCGGAAAAAGCCTGTTTCCACTACGGATGGAGATATCCTCACAATACTATAAATCCTTCACAGAGAATTTTGATAAGGAAGGGTTGAGAGAAGTTGTAGGAGTCAGTAGTTCTAGACTTTTTACACACGCCTTGGATACTGACAAGATAAGCCCACCATCCCAGTGGTGGGGTCCCTAGGGTTTGATGGACTCTAGGTGGTTGTATCCGTATGCCAGGATCTTGGCCATGGCTTCCACAGCCATGATTCCCTATGGCGTTCAGGTCGTTCCGGAAGCCCCTCAGGCCCTCCTTAAGGGTCCTGAAGGAGCCCTCTATGGCATTCCTAAGCCTGAAGGTTACATGGATCCATGGAAGGCCTAGGCGATCCAAAGCCCATGGATACCATACCATGGCATGGGCCTCCATCCAGGATCTTAGGCTTACTCCCGCATACCCTCAGGACCATCCTAAGGAACCTGTAGGCATCTAGGACCGATACCAGGAGGCATAGACTGCCAAAACCTCCTTGGATTCCACATCTATGGCACCCATAGGTAGCCATCTGCCCTGGAGCTTTATCTTCGTCCCATCTATGGCTAAGGGGCTTCT
>JAGTQN010000104.1 GCA_018396395.1 Candidatus Bathyarchaeota archaeon
TTCCAGGCTTCAAGCCATGCGGATAAATGGCTGAAGGGCTTATGGCATATACAAGGGAAGTAAAGGAAAGGAAAGGAAAGGTCGAAGGGAAGCCCTTAAGCCTACGCTTTACTTATAATTATTCGTCTAATTTTGTCTTGAACCTGGGATTTTTGACGAAAGAATTGGGAATGAAGGGGAAGCATCAAGGTCCTTAAAGGCTTCCAGGAACCTAAGACCTCCGCTGGTTGTCCGATAAACCGCTCCCTTTCCTGTCTTCTCTCCAATTCTTTCTACAAAGCCCTTTTCTAGAAGGAATTTCATATAATTTTCAAGTTGTTTGAAGCTTAAGTTTGTAGAATACATTACTTTCGTCTTATTCGCCCCTTCTTGGACCACTTCCAATATCTCTGCTATGATTTCCAAGCTATTTCTTCTTCGCCTGAATGGTTGTTTGCCTGTAATATCCATGGAACATTCCTCCAAAAGCTTTCCTTCGATGGGGAATCTCCTTAGCTCAAAGGCAGCCTGTCTCCTTTAATTCGAAGGGATGTGCTAAAAAGGGTTACGAACCATCCGTGAGCACAAGAAGCCTAGTTATGAAGAATTTTCAGATGAGTTCAAGGCTAAAGGTGGCGATTCTAAAGCCTTGAGCAAGCCTTAACTAAATCCTTCATCATTCTTCAGGCGGGGGTTTTGGTTGAAGGAGGGGCTACCTGGATACAGAGGAATTGCCCTTAAGGTTCTTTCTGATGCCGGAGTCCGAGTGGAGGATATGGTAAGGATAAGGCGGGGTAGTGAGGTATATGAAGGTATCCTTTTCCAACGCTCCCAGTATGACGATGATGAGCATATCGTCATTAAACTGAAAAACGGCTACAATGTGGGCATAAGGGTTACACCGAACCTCGTCGTCGAAAGGCTCGGGGAAGGTGCGAAGGCTGCCTTTACACCCCCTCAACCTCCAAAGATGAACCCTTCCCTTCCAAAGGTTTCGATCCTCAGTACAGGCGGAACGATTGCCAGTCGTGTCGATTATAGGACTGGAGCCGTCACCCCAGCCTTCTCAGCTAGGGACTTATACTCCATCATACCGGAACTCTCGGACATTGCCCTTATCGAAACTCAAGAGATCTTCAGCATATTTAGCGAGGATATGGGTCCTGAACATTGGAAGACCTTGGCAAAGGTTATCGCCCACCACATCGAGGCAGGAGCCAAAGGCATCGTCGTAGCCCATGGAACGGATACCATGGGCTATACGGCTGCAGCCCTGAGCTTCGCCCTTCAGAACCTTCCAGTCCCCGTCATCTTAGTAGGGGCCCAAAGATCCTCCGACAGACCAAGCTCTGACGCTGCCCTTAACCTACTATCGGCCGTTAAGGCTGCAACCGATTTACCCATCGCTGAGGTCCTTGTTGCCATGCACGCCGATCCCTCCGATGAGACTGTTCTTCTCCATAGGGGGGTTAAGGTTCGAAAATGTCATACAAGCCGTAGAGATGCCTTCAAGTCTATCAATGCCCATCCTATGGCAGCCATAAAGGACGGGGAAGTTAAGATCCTTACGGAAGAATATCGAAGGCGCCAAGGGGGGCAAATCCTTGAACTGAAACCCGATTTCGACGAAAGGGCCGGGCTCCTAAAGTTTCATCCAGGATTCAATCCAGACATCATCGAATATCTTGTGGATAAGGGTTATAGGGGTATTATCCTTGAAGGAACGGGTCTTGGACACGTCTCAAAGCGATGCCATCCTTCCCTTAAGCGGGCATCCTCTGAGGGAGTCTTCCTAGGCATGACATCCCAATGCCTATGGGGAAGGGTGAACATGAACGTCTACTACACTGGTCGTGACCTCCAAGCCATAGGCATCGTTCCTCTGGAGGATATGCTCCCTGAAACTGCCCTCGTCAAGCTCATGTGGGCCTTGGCCCAGGCTAAAGAGCCAGAAGCCTTGAAGCGCCTTATGCTCACGAATATCGCTGGGGAGATCTCATCCAAAACAAGCTTTCGATGGGGGGCGCCTTAGTTGGACTATGAATCCCTTGGACTTAAAGTTGGTTTGGAACTCCACCAACAATTGAAGACAGCCTCAAAGCTTTTCTGCCTTTGTAAGCCAGAGCTTAGGGAGGGAGAGGCGGAGCTAAAACTCCTTAGAAAACTTCGTCCAACCCAGAGTGAGCTTGGACAGGTTGATCCGGCCGCCCTCTTCGAGTTCAAAAAGGGAAGGAAGATCCTCTATGAGGCTGAAGATAGGACCTCATGCCTCGTGGAACTGGACGAGGAGCCTCCCCATCCCTTGAACCAGGAAGCCTTGGACATATGCCTCACCATAGCCCTCATGATTGGTTGCAAGCCTGTGGATGAGATACATGTTATGCGAAAGATCGTTATCGATGGCTCCAACACCACAGGCTTCCAGAGAACATGCATCGTTGCCCTAGGGGGTCTCGTTGAAATCTCTGGAAAGCAAATCCCCATCCAGACCATATGCCTCGAGGAGGATGCCGCGAGGCTTTTGGGCATTGAAGGATCACTCGTCCATTATAGCCTAGACAGGCTCGGAATACCCCTTGTGGAAGTAGCCACGGCTCCAGTTCTCAGTTCCCCGAAGGAAGCGGAGGCCGTAGCCCTGGCTTTGGGACGGATTCTTAGGGCGACAGGTAAGGTGCGAAGGGGTCTGGGAACGATAAGGCAGGATGTTAACATTTCCATCTCCCAAGGAGCCCTCATCGAAGTGAAGGGTGTTCAGAAACTTGAGCTCGTCTCGAAGGTAGTGGAGTATGAGGTTCAAAGACAATTGGGACTACTCGCCATAAGGGATGAGCTAAAGGCCAGGGGAGTAAAATGGGAGGACCTTACGGATAATTTCATCGATGTGACAGAAGCCTTCAGAAATACGGCTTGCGAAATCATAAGGTCCTCAATTAATAATGGGGGCATAGTGTTGGCTGTAAGGTTAAGGGGCTTTAAAGGGCTTCTAGGAAAGGAGCTTATTCCTAACATTAGGTTCGGAACGGAGCTAGCCGATGTGGCGAAGTTCTGGGGAAGGGTGAAGGGTCTCTTCCATACGGACGAACTCCCAGGCTATGGCATATCGTCCCAAGAAGTTACGGAGCTAAAGAAAAGGCTTAACGCATCGGAGTATGATGCGATTGTTTTCGTTGCCGATAGAAGGGAGAATGCCTCCGATGCCCTTATGGCCGTTGTGGAAAGGGCCCGTCAAGCCCTCGTAGGAGTACCTGAAGAGACGAGGGGCCCGAATCCAGATGGAACGACAAGATACCTGAGACCCCGACCCGGTGCGGCTAGGATGTATCCCGAGACTGACATACCGCCCATCGTGATAGACGAGGAAAGGATTGCAAGGCTTAGGGCAGATCTACCTGAGCTTCCAGAGCTAAAAGTCGAAAGATTCATAAAAGATTATAGGCTTAGCAGAAAGCTTGCTGAGCAGATCGTGGACTCCGATTTTGTATCCCTTTTCGAAGAGATCGTCTCCAAGACCCATGTGGCCCCTTCTATCATAGCCGTAACCTTGACGGAAACCCTCAAAACCCTCTCAAGGGAGGGCTTGGATGTGGAAGCCCTTCCAGATGAGCAGATTATGGAAACTTTCTTCCTTATAGACAAGGGGGAATTAGCGAAGGAAGCCATACCAGATGTCCTGAGATGGCTTTTACGATCAAAAGGTTCGAAAGTCCGTCAGGCCATGGAGGCCCTTGGCTTAAGGATGATGTCAAGAAACGAAGTAGAAGCGTTCATCGATAGGCTTCTTATGGAGCGAAAGGAGCTTCTGGCAGGCGATAAATCGAAGGCTTTTCAACGTCTCCTAGGAATAGCCATGAGTACCCTTAGGGGTAAGGTTGATGCAGCCATCGTTCAAGAGATTCTAAGGAAAAGGATCCAAGCAGAAGCGGGCGGTCCTCCATAGCCAAAGGTATCGATTCTATCCTCTGGCTAAGGCTTTCGATATCGCTGCAATAATTTCCAAAGGTGATCTTGAGGGGGCATGGAAAGGTTCAGCACCGTTCCATTGGACCTTAGGATCCTTCGAATGCTTTTATCCTGAAGGAATCTACCTATCACGGAGGCTTCTATACCAGCATTCCTTAATCCTTCAAGGACCATATTGGCCCTTTCAGCCTCGACGGCGATGAGGAGGGCTCCTGAGCCTATGGTTTGGAGGGGATCCGCTCCTAACGCATCGCAAATAATCCTTGTTTCAGGACGTACAATGATTTCGCTTTCATAAGCTTCGACCCCAAGGTTTGAGGCATAGGCCATTTCGTAGAGTCCCCCTGCCAAGCCCCCCTCCGTTGGGTCGTGCATGGCTGTCACTCCTCCCTTTTTCATGGCAACTTCTGCATCCCTTACGACGCTTATTTCCCTTCGAAATCGCTTAGCAGACTCGAGGACTGTAGGATCGACCCTTTCCGAAAGGACATCGGCGAGGTCTGTGGCAAGGATGGCAGTCCCCTCTATGGCTACCCCCTTTGTAAGGATAAGGAGGTTTCCGGCCCTTGCCCCACCTGTTGTGACGAAGGCTCCCTTTTTGGCAATTCCGAAGGCTGTACAAGCAACTATGGTCCTCTTCAAACCTGGTGTGACTTCCGTATGTCCACCTACGATTGCGACTCCAAGCTCCTTGGCAGCCCTGTCAACCTGCATCATGATTCTCCTAACCTCTTCGAGGGAAGATTCCTCCGCCAAGAAGATGATTAAGGATATCCAGAGGGGTCTTGCACCCCTCGTTGCCACATCGTTCGTGCTCACGTATACGGCTAATGAGCCAAGATCTTCAATGGCGCCAGTGATGGGGTCAGAGTGGACAACGAGAACCCTGTCGTCTAGGAGGTCTATGATGGCTGCATCTTCGCCAATACTAGGACCTGCGATGATCCTCGCATCCTTGGCCCCTAGGTAGGGATATACGGCCCAGCTTAGGGCATCGGGTGGGAGCTTTCCGTGAAGGAAGGGGGGCTCTGAAGTCAAGAAGCCTCACGGTGCCTTTATTCCCATAAGCTTCTTTTAAACCTTGGAACTGCATCGAAGGGACGACGATTTTTTAAGTAAGAAGCTGGCAGCCGCAGGCGCACCCTGCATTCCATAGAGACCAGCCTCTACAAAACGGAGTTTCCCGCCGTGAGGCATGTAACTTTAATATTGGGCTTTAATATTGCCATCTTAGGCGTGGAAAAGGTTGGTTGAAGCATGGTTGATGTTTCTTTAGTGACGGCTGAGGAGATTCTTAACTATGCTGAGGATGAGTTTGAAAGGGCTATGAAAACAAAGGATATGTTGCTTTATAGGAATTCTTTAGATAAGGCTTTTTTGTCCATGATTGTTGCCTTAAACTCCTACATTAACCGAAAGTTAAACATAATACCTAAATCCCATTGTGAGCGCAGGTTTCTGTTGAGAAAGATGGACAGAGAAGATCTTAGAGCTTTCTACAGCGACGTGATAGGAACTCTTAACGAAGAAGCCTTCTATGAGGGAGTTTATAATCCTGAAGAAGCCATGTATGCCATTACATTAATAAAGATAAAGAAGATGCTAGAAGAATTTAAAAAAAAGCTAATTTAATTATGAAGCTTTAACGATGATATAGATAAGCGAAAGACTTAATTAAAAACTAAACTTTGGCAAATTTTAGTTATCTCCTTTTGCAGGCCTTTAAG
>JAGTQN010000106.1 GCA_018396395.1 Candidatus Bathyarchaeota archaeon
TCATACTCGCGAGGATGGAAAGCCTGTTTTTATATTATTTCCAGATGCTTCTTTTCAGCCATCTTTTCAATCATTCTTTCAGCCATTCTAAACCTACCCCTTCCCCCTCCCTCCTCGTCCTCCATCCCTACTTAGAGGACTTGGCTCAGAAGTAGTAGGCAATGATCATGGCATCCAAGGAAGGAGCCTTCAAAAGGAAGAGGCTCAAAGCCCTTAAGACCTTACGGCAGCTAAGCCCAGAAAGGTATAGATAAAGATAAGATATATAGCGTACACTACAATACCAGGCGTAGCGAGCCTTTTCCCTCTTGAAGAGTTCGTTAGGCATAAGACACGAAGGATATAGGGCTTCCAAAAGTTTAAGGTTACAGCATCAAGGCGCACTTTTGTGCCAAAATGGCAATACATCTGAGCGAACTCCAAGGCGAGGGCTCTACCGCCTATCATCATAGATTCTGGCAGCTGTTTGAGTCTCAACGCTTCAACATTTGTGAGATAATCAACTTTGTCAATGCCTTTCAACTTGATTATGTTAGGAGACGAGTTTGGTGCTATCAGAAACTATCGTCTCTTAAAACTTCATTACCAATTTTGACTCATTTCCGGAAATGAAAACACCTTTCCCTTTCATAAAGCAGTGTTGGGCAAATTCTGAAGAACATCCATGTATTTGCTTTTCCTCAAGTACTTCACCACTCCTTCTTTCTGCTCAATTAGTTTCGCAAAATCTATTGAAGTTTCACCAGTTTCAATTCCCCCTGAACATGTGATTTTGGCTAATCGTACATGTCACCAACATGTGGCAAGTGTTCTGAAGGAATGCAACCTACATTCGCGCATGTCCCACTATTGTTCCCTTCTCGATCATCATAATTTTTCCAAGCTCTGAGGCTTTTATTGCAGAGCCCGAACCTAAAATGATCAAATCATACTCTTTCACCAGCATCACCCATAAGTCGATGTTGAATCTAGATATTTTAGTCCGTTGCTGTAAAATTTCAATATGGAGCATGAAGGGTACTGTTTGGGGCAAAAACGTTATAAATGTTTGCAGGGAATCCATAGCTCGATGTCTAGGTTTTCTTAAGGTAAGTTGCATCCTAGGCAGCGATATTCACATGCGAGGGCTATTCGTTCGGATGTGGTTAGTTCGTTATATTTTAAATATGTTGTTTAAGTTTAATTGTTACGGTGGCGTTTATGGTTGAGAGGAGCAAGGACTGGATGGATCAGGCTGAAGGCGATTTGGAGCACGCAAAAAATGATTTGAGATCTGGTTTTTATGATTGGGCTTGTTTCTCAGCTCAGCAATCAGCTAAAAAGGCTGTGAAGGCGGTTTTTCAAAAACTTGGGGCTGAGGCTTGGGGATATTCGGTTTTCGATCTATTAAATAATCTAAAGGATAGAATTCAGGTTAGTGAGGAGCTTCTTGAATATGCTTTAGAGCTTGATAAGGCATATATTCCGACCCGATATCCGAATGCCCATCCTTCATCTTCGCCTAGGAGAAGATACACTAAAAAAGAGGCTGAAAGATTAATTGGATATACAGAAGCAATACTCAGCTTTTGTAAGGGTGTTCTTTCCAAAATTTAGCAGAGAAGAAATTGTAAGGGAGATCGAAAGATGCGTTAGAAAATTCCATGAAAGCCTTGGATTATGTAAAGTCATATTGTTTGGCTCTTATGCTAGGGGCAACTACACCGTTGCAAGCGACATAGATATTCTTATAGTTTATGATGACAAAAAATGCAACGAAAACGAAATACGCAAAACTTTAATGAAAAATATTAAACTTCCCAGAGTTGAGCTGCATATACTGTCAATAGAAAGCTTTAATGCAAGTTGCGGTCTAAGGTGGATAAAAACAATAGAAAATGAGGGCATAAAAATTCTCAACAAGTAATGCCCTGGAGGAGTAAAGATTCTTTTATGTTCCTACTTCTGCTCTTTCCATGGCCTTTGATGCGTGTGCTGAGATATCTGTTGATCGAATAAGAGTTTCTGTCCCATCCGACCTTTTGGAAGAGTTCCTCATATTATGTGTAAAATGAAGTTTAAGGATAGATCAAAAAGTCATTCAGGTCTCTCTTAGAAACTTCATATCTGATTTTGAGAGATTCGGCTAAGAAGAAGAGGAAGTGTTGGAGCAATCATTCTACTGTTTAACCATACTGTTAGGGGTTTAAAAGCTCGTTGGCAGGCATCTAGCATTTCATCAGAGCATCATAAACTCGACAATACATATACATATCGATGAACAAAAACCGTCTAAAAATCCTGGCAGTTAAAGGGGAAGGCGAAGTCCTTCAAGATTTAAATGAAAAACTGAGTGGTACTAGAGGGATACCATCAAGTTTTGGTAGACCAAAATAGGCTTTATTCTCTTTATCTCATTATGGATCGTGTTAAGAGGTTCTTATGAAGGTTCTGGCTTATGGTCCTAAGGCGATTAAACAGGTGATGAAGGGGACAGGCCTCTCCATGGCATCCTTGTTTAAACATACGGACAGCAGACGCCATCCTGCCACCTAACGTCCCTCAAGACGAGGGCGCCCTCATCCTGGAGGGCATAAAAGAATTCATGTCCATGCATGCTCAATAAGAAAATTTACTCCATGTATCATCAGCTTTTAGGAGCATAGAATTTTGATAGGTTCGATGGGGCCTTTCCTATAGGAGATACTCTATCACCATTCTTATACCCACAAAGATCATGAAGACTCCGAAGAACATTTGAAGGCGCCTTTCCTTAAGTTGCTTGGCTATCAGGGCACCAATCTGGGCTCCTATTATCACACCTATGGCAAGAAGAAGGGCGTAGTGGGGGATTACGTTCCTCAAGTATAAATGCGTTAGTACGCCGAAGATCGAGGTAAAGACCATTGTGAACATGGAGGTGGCTACGGCTATATGCATAGGAACCCCTAGGAGAAGCCTCATGGCCGGAACCATGACAATCCCTCCGCCGATACCGAAGAGACCTGAGGCGAAGCCCCCGAAGAAACCCAAACCTAAGCACGAAAGGGGATTGGCATTGTACTCGAATGTGTTCTTGGCAGCATCTACAAGGTGCCTTCTCCATTTTTCCGAAAGGACCCTTGCCTTGGATGAAGGGCTCCTTGGGTTGAGGATCATGCGAAGGGAGGCGATGGCTATGAAGATGCCAAAGGCTGCTGAAAGCTCCTTTCCTCCAAAGAATTCCGTGGCATAAGCTCCTATGGAGCTTCCGGGGACGCTTCCCAAAGCCAAGAGGATCCCTAGACCAGGATCGATTCTCTTCTGACGGAAATAGGCGAATGTTGAGGATAGGGCTGTGAAAACGATCATCAGAAGACTCGTTCCGGCAGCTTGCTGGAAAGGGACACTGAATAGTATAACGAGGGCGGGCACCGCGAGGAAGCCTCCCCCAACACCCATCATGGAAGAGAGAATTCCTATAGCAAAGGCTAGTGGAATGAGCATGATTTCGATAATAAAGAGGGCCGTTTACTTCGCCTCCTTGGCTTACGAATCCTTTGGAATATTCTAGCGTTACGATACTGCCTTATTATCTTTCCCTTCGTCCCCTTTTCCTTCTCTTTTCTTTCTTTCTTTCGCCTGAGCTGTAACCTAGCTTTCCATTAGCCCTATATCTTTTCCTTCATAGGATTGCATAGCGGATATCTTAGGAAACGCCTTTTTCCCTTCCCTTCCAAATCCTTATCGATGCGGGAGTCAAGACAATCCTCTCCTCCCCAAGGCGAGCTATATCGCCATGAATGGAGGCGACATATTCGCGAAGTTCGTTTATAGCCTTCTTCACATCCTCTACACTTTTCATAGCCAAGGGAGCGATGCGCACGATGAGAATGTTACCAGCCTCGACCTCTTCCTTGATTAGGGCTACATCAGAAAGGTCCCTGAGGGGAAGGGCCTTGAGGTATGTGATTCTAGGGGAGCTCACAATTCTCCCCTGGACCTTTTCGGCTGTAGAAGGAGCCTCAGAAGGATTTGAAGATTCCAAGAGGCCCTCGCTTCCTATTATTTTGGATATATGCCTTTAAACATTTGTACTTTTCAGGATATAGGCTTCACGGTCTTCCCTAGATTCCAGACCTTATCTCCAACGAAGTGGAATATTTCTACAACCTTGCCAGTCCTTTGTCCTTTGATGGCTATGGAGGATAGGAGGCTTATTCCTAGGGCTATGGCCTTTCCATGAACTTCGTCCACGACCCTTACATAGGAGCCTACCTCGAAGTCCCCCTCAACTCGGCGAACTCCAGGGGCCATGACATCTGCCCCACGGCAGATGGCTGGGATGGCCCCCATATCCACGCCAACGGATGGAAGCCTCCGAACCAGTTCTTGGAAGAAAAGGGTTGGAAGGAGGTGCCCATCCTTTTCCATGAGGGCTGGAGAGCCATCAATAAGATACAAGGTAAGATCATCAGACTTTACCACTTCGACTTTGACCTTTGATGGTTCTAGGCTTAAACCGAAGCTCTCCTTAAGTTTCTTCAGAAGAACCTTCGTTTCTTTTCCACGCAAGGCAAAACGGTTCACACGGATCAGAAAAAGCTTTTGATATCTCTAATATATGAGTTGCCGTTTTGAGAAAAAAAACCAGAGGACTTGAAACTTTGAAGGTTAAGAGCCACTATTGCCTAAGAAACTTGGGATAGGAGAGAATGAGAAGGGGATTAAGTAGCGAAAGGATTGCCCAAGGGCTCCTAAGGCGCATGGGATTCCGTATCATCGAATCCCATAAACGTATCCAAATCGGGGAGGCACAAGTGGCCGAAGTTGACATGATAGTCGAGTCCCCAGAGGGTACGCTCTACTGCGTTGAAGTGAAGGCTGGAAAGGTGGGAGTCAACGATGTACGACAGGCCCATGGAAATGCAGCCCTCCTGAAACTTCAGCCCCTTCTGATTTGTAAGGGATTTGCAGATAAGGCGGCCGAGGTGGTTTCCAAGGAGCTCGGAGTTAAGGTCCTTGAGCTACCTGAGTTCTATCATATTCTAAGCCCCGAGGAACTCGAATCCATCGTAAGGGAAGCCTTCAGGAGCGTTCTCGAAGAGTATGGGCTTTCACCCATCTCTTCTTTCGAAGATTTGACGCCCGAGGAGGTTAAGGCCCTCAAAGCCATTGCCTCGACGAAAAGCTTAGAAGAAGCCTGCAAGATCCTTGGTCTGGATGAGGGGGCGATCTCAGACTTTTTAAGGAATCTACGAGCTAAGGGTTTCTTAAAATCGATGAAGGGCTATGAGGGATTAAGGATACAAGCCAAGAATTTGCTTGCCCACCTTAGCCTAAAGGAAAGGCTCGACCGTATCGAAGAGCGTTTAGCCCATATCGAAGCATGCCTTGAAGCCCTAAGGCGAGGGGCATCGTAACATTAACATAGCATCATATTCTTCCTAAGAGCGCATGCGTATAGTTAGGAAGATTGATGATTTGACTAAGGGATCCGGTAGGCTCATAAAGTTCGAAGGAAAAGAGAAAATAAAATGAAAATGAAAGTGAAAAGAAAGCGAAGGTGAGGATCTCTGACTTTTTACATAAAGGTTAGGCAGAAAGCCCATTTAAATATGGGATGAATGCCATGTATTTTTGA
>JAGTQN010000010.1:0-13276 GCA_018396395.1 Candidatus Bathyarchaeota archaeon
TAGCGCTCGCAGTTTATAAAGCTTAACTGGCTTAGAGAATAAAATCGATAGGCTCTTTCTCGATACCGATGACCTCAGTAAAAACACTCTTTTTGCTGGGAAGGATGTAAATAAGTACTGAATCAGTACTCTTATTAATTATCTTTTCAATGCCATCCTTAATCTCCTCCAGCTGGGAGTTAGAAACTTCGCCTTCAAATACAGAATTTAAACGCCAATAGAGGAATCGTTTAAGGTATTTGTTTATTCGATTTACTCTCGAAACATCCACATCATAAGAAATTATAATGTACAAATCTTACCACCACATCTTAAAACTTTCATAAGGTTTATCACCCAAGATATGCTTTATCAGCTTATACAACTCTAGTCGAATTAGATGTCTATAGGAAACCCTTCTTTTTAGAGATGGATGCATAATCGTGGTTTCTAGTTTTTCTTCATATTCCCTTAGGAATAATCTTCTACCGCGATCATTAAGCGTCACACCAATATCTTTATCGAAATCGCTCCTTTCTAAAATTCTATTGTTAACCAATGAAAAGATTACTCTCTCAACTATGACGGGTTTAAAGAGATCTGCGACATCTAGCGCTAAGCTAAAGCGGCGTTCTGAGGGTTCATGCAGAAAACTTATGGAAGGATGTAAATATGTATGATAGATTTCTGATAGTACAGTAGAGTAGAGTAAGGAGTTACCGAAAGAAATGAGGGCATTCATTTCGTTGCTGGGTGGCCTAATATCGCGAGTTGTCATCTCAAACTGCCGAATGAAGCTTCCGAAGCTCCTATAATAATTAGCCCAAATCCTGCCCTCGGCGCTCATAATAGTCGGAACATCGCCGTCTATGCTTTCTGCCTCAATGGCCTTTATGAATTGATCGACATCCTTTCCACGCTTTCGATAATATTTCAAAGTTTGAAGAACATTGTGCTTAACACCCTTTACGATTTCCGCTGCCAACCAAGCCCTCTTCGAAGGATCGAGGGAATGTTCGCACTGTTTTATTATCACAAGCCCTGAGTTAAGTTGAATTCTTGGAGAAAGGGAACCTTCGTAAAATCCATATTTGTTGAAGAAGTGTACTGGAATGCCCTTCTTTAACAGTAGTCCTACAGCTCCTGAACGCATGGTCACCTTCCCATAGCAATAAATGTCACTAATTGCATCCACGGGCAAGGCCTTCTTTCCTTCTCTGTTCATGAAGTAAAGAGTATTTCCGGATCTTAGAAGAATTCCCTCTGTGGAGATATAGACTTCTTGACGCATTTTACGAAACCTCCAAGATTGGACTAGACCTTGCAGAGTTCGTAGTAAGAGCAACGTCTACAGTAGGGCTTATGAGTGGCAGGAGGAGGAGTCTGAAGGGATACGATTCCTTCGATACTCTTAAGTAAATCCTCCATTTCTGCCTCTATCTCGGGAGATAATTCTACTTTTACACTTTTTCTCTCCTTTGGATATAGCAACGCACCCTTAGCCTTAACTCCCAAGCGCTTCGCAATCCATAGATAATAGTATAGTTGATACATAGCAGGCTCCTTGAGACGACTAGACTTCTTTACTTCAAAGATAATCGTTCCATCAGAACTCTTCAGAAAATCGAATGAAGCATCTCCTATTTGGATATTCCTTCTTTCTCGGCTGTAACTTTTCCTGTGGATAAGCCTTCCTAGAAGTATATCCTCGTTATCGTAGTTCATATTCAACTGATGGGCGAAATACCAAAGCTCCCCCTGGCAAGATTTATAATACTGGACCATAACGCCTGTAATCCTCAAAAGATAATGGCACCTCCCCGTTTCTCTAAAATACCTAACTCTCTGCTGTAGTCCACATTGATGAAAGGGAGGCCGAAGCGCTCCCGGAGCTCGCGATCTTCAAAATAACAATCTTTGATAAGGCTTACGGGGACCTCTACAATTCTTCTCATAATTGATATAAATCCCTTTTGCCTTCCAACCTTGTCAAGGCTTTGCCATCTATCTAGGATTTCTTTGATTTCATTGTATATTTCCAGATCCCTACCAACGGGCACCGCAGGAACTGTGATGAAGCCATCCCTAGTCTTCATCAGTTCCTCCCCAAATTCACTTTTTGAGATTTGACCTCTAAATTGCTCAAGGGGTGATTTACCAAACTCCTTAAGATAGATCGATGCCACTTGATTATAGTATTCATCTGTAATTTTTAAAAAGTCAAGCTCGGAAGATTGTTTAAAATCTTCCAATAGATCTCTCGTAATATGGATTTGCTCGGCCCTGTAAGGAAGGGGCTTGTTTGGATCTTCTACATCGCATATATGGGCCTCTGCAATGCCCTTCCTTCCCTTTCTATTGACCCGCCCGAAACGTTGAATTAAAGAATCCAAAGGAGAGATCTCGGTAAAAAGGACATCGAAGTCTATATCTAAGGATACCTCAACAACTTGGGTAGAGACTAGTATGAAAGGTCTATCCCTGACTTCTTGTCTATCCTTCAGGCCTTCAAGGAACTTTGACTTATGTATCTTGTCTTGGTAGCAGAATCGTCCATGGGTAAGATAGATGTCCTTTCGATATTTCAGTCCTTGGCTCTTAAGTTCTTCGTAGATTCCTCTAGCTTGGCTCACAGTATTTAGAACTACAAGAACCTTCTTCCCTTCTTTAAATAGTTCCAAGATTCTATAAAGTTGAGAGGAAAGGACCTCTCCCTTTGGCATAAGCTTGACTTGAACTCTTTTCTTAGCCGCATACCTTTCCTTTGCAAGTTCATCGGGCAGAAGGGGCCTAGCGCCGATTCGCTCGGTTAGCTCTTCCTCTATGAGGCTTGGTAGAGTTGCCGACATGACCAGAATTCGTGTACGATGATACTTTCTCAGATATTCGAGAGCATCAAGGATTAGGGAGAGAGTAAAGGGCGAATAGCTATGGATCTCATCCACAACGAGATAAGAGTTGTTTAAAGCGAGCTCTAGAATAGGGAAATGGCGAAAGTTCATGAGAGCTAGGAGGATCCTATCGATAGTAGTAACGATTATTTTTCTCATCCCATACCGGAAGGTAGTAATATCCTCTGGTCTCTCTTCATCGTAGAGGGTAAGGCGCATGAGGTGATGGGAGAAACAGACATTGTCCTTTCCAAAATATTCTTCAAATCTCTTCCGCATCGATTCGACCGTAGTAACCGTAGGCAATGTGTAGACCAATTTGTTTGTTCCAGAAACTTCGGGAAGAAGGGATGTCTCGGTCTTACCATCACCTGTAGGAAGTCTGAGTAAGGCTGCTTCGATGCTTTGACCTCTAACAAGTTCTTGATAATCCCTTAAATTCCATCCCTTTCGAGAGAAGTAATCATAAATCTGAGATTTAAGAAAATATGACTCATCAAGAACCATACCTCCTAGTCCGAGGCCACCACTAACTGCCCAATCGCAGGTTCTCAGAATGCCATTAAACAGGACATAGAGATATCGCCTATACCGATCTGATAAATTAATACTCAAATTATCATATGAGGTTTGAAGCAGTTTGTAAGATTTGTTTGCATTCAGAAAATTGTCTGTTGAACTATCAAACTTGTATCTCTCATACAATCCGCTGTGGTAATCAGAGTGATGGGTAGCAATAGATAGGATTGATAGGTCGAGGAGAAGGCGTAAAGCCTGGTCTTCAATTTTCGGATATAATCGTCTTAGATATTGATCCAAGAGTTCTTCAGCAGGCGAAAGGGAAAGGAGGGCATGGGGAGTTGAGTAGCCCCCTTCATCACAGAGTCTCTTCTGAAAACCTTTATCAAGCTTTCCAATATCATGAAGGAAACAGGCGCCTACTATACAGTCTTTTATCATGCTCTCGCTAAGTCCTAGTATTCTCTCTAGGAACTTTAGGACATCCTCCGAAACGAAGATCCTATCGACGAAAGCCTCAGCTAAGGTACCTACATCCTTCGAGTGATCCCTTAGACTTATCCCCTTCTTCGCTTGAGCTGAAGCAATCCGTTTTAAAAGGTCCTTAGAAAAGATACACTCCATTTCCATTGAAATCGAACACTCTTAGAGGCTTTTGCAAGTTTAGCTCAATCCCAGAATAATAATAGACGCTTCTGGGAATGAACCTTCTTCGCCTTCCTGAGCCTGTAAACCCCACTGGAATCCGCACTTCTTTAGGGGGTAAAAAAACATTCGAGGTTCTGGAGTAATCTTTGTAAAACTCTTTAAACACCTCTGATGGCAGAATGCATTTGAGGGATTCAACTTCTCTCTCCTCGATCTCCATAAGGGCGAAATAATTCTTGACTTTTGGATACCATAGATTCTCAGAGTCGCCAAGGTAGAGGACGAAGGCTGGATCTCTCAGTGCTACTTCAGCCTCCTTCATCAAATCCTCATCTTCTGACGCAACGAAGACCCTGTAAGAAGGCTTATAGTTCATAATCTTGGTAATCGGGTAGATAGGGGCTTCCTTCGTTTTGAAGATGGCAGCAGTTTCAGATACGGTTTCCCCAGGATCTTCAATGATTATACCATATCTGAATTGGGAAATTTTCGAAAGGAATTCATCCTCATCCCATCCAAGAGCTGCAGATATAAGTCCTATAACCGTAGTTTTAGGAGGAAAGACATATGTATCCATTAGTAGGGAATTGTAGGGAATTCTAAAGAAGGAGTAGATCCCCGTGAGATGTATACCGAGACCCAACAAGGAGAATCACACTATGGGCTGTCCCTTAAGAGCTTCCTTCAACTCTCTGAGTGACATAACATGAATCTTATCGTTAGCAAGACTTTTTATCTCATCTAAATTGGCAAACTTATTTTCGAGAATTCCTATATAAACACAGTCGATGTACTCTTCGAAGGTCTTAAGGACCTCGGAGAGTAGGGGTACATCCATAAAGTATTTTCCGTCTTTGGTTTCCTGTCTTAGCCTTAGGTTATCACCCACGATTGGAATCTTCCGTTTCAGGAAGACGACGACGACGGCTTCAGGATAGACCTTCGTAAAAAATCGGCTTAAATGGCCGCCACCATGGTAAGTTAGAATGGCTTCGAAGAGAGATCTTATCCTCCGCTCCCTTTCCGATTTATCTAAAGTGCTAGGCTTTTCTACTTCACCCTTGACGAAGACCCCAACTCGATCAACTTCGATGAAGAAATTACCCCGCATAATGTTCGTCGAAATTTCTGTCTCATGGATGTTATGTTCCTCCTCTCCCGAGGGATCGTATCGAACTCCGAAATCTCGATCCTCTTGATAGGGAAATAGGGAAATTAAGCCATTCGTCCTGACGGGCGCAGTCCTCTTCAGAGTAGGCTTTCCAGCAAGCATATAGCCAAAAAGATCGTCATCGATGTACTTCTCTGGTTTTCCCTCGGAAACTAGAACTGAGCCTTCGCCTCGTTCACCCCTCCTCTTCGATATAGGGGATAACTCCTCTCCGAGAGCATCCCTCATTACCTCCTTCAGATGAAACTTTAGGGATTGGCCTGAAACGCGAACGTACTCTTTCATGTCCAAAGGATCCCGTATTTTCTTGAGGACGCTTATGACGCCCTCAGTTCCGTTGGAATTTAGGTTTGCTCCCTCGATCCTAGTTAGGGTTACAATCTCTATTCCTTTACTCACTTTCCCTCCCTCCATAAATTGCATTGGCCATACCATTTAAAAGAATAGCCTTAACTTTTCGCCAATCTTTCTCGTAGGCGCAAATAAATCTCCAATCGAGTGGGATTTTCAGCTTTAGTTGAAGCTCCGCTAGACTGTTTAGTAGATCCTCGTATCCTCGTGCTCGGAATATGTCCCAGAGGAAGGATTCGAGATTCGTTCCCTTGATTTCACGACCTAGGGCATAGCCTAATGCATTGATCTGCTCGAACATAGATCTTTCCTCATCCAAACCGAACGCCTCCAGAAAAGAAATTATGAAGGTTTTATAATAAAAAGGAAATTGTTGCTTATTTTTATGTCGCTCCATGATAACCTCATTGAGGGCTTCAAAGGGTACTTTTCCAGAAAGAAGGCTATAAGCTATCTGATCCCTGGGTCTGAGGTTTTCGGCAAGGTGTCCTCTACTGACTTCAAGATTTCTAAAGAAACCATGAAATATCATGTCTGAAGGTGAAATCCTCATTTTTTGAGGCGCTTCCCCTGGCCTTGATTGATAAAGAGCCTCGCCCTTTGAAATTAAGACATTGAAGAATCTTACAATCTTCTCCAATATGGTACCATCAAAAACCTTGGAGAGATATATCTGTGCGGATCCCGAAAATAGTATCAATTTTATCTCCCGAAGAATTTCTATGGTCTCTGTGAGGATCCCCTTCTGCTTCAGCCACTTTGTAAATTCATAAAGCGTAATGAGCATAGTTTCATAGGGGTGGAGGGAGGGAATTGTAAATTTCTTAATTTTATTCATTTGCGTTGGATCGCGTAGATCCTTGAAGGCCGAGTTTATAAGAAGAAGAGAATCGAGGTTGTATGAGTCGAAGAAGAATAGTAATTCACCTTTTGCGTAGAGGTATGCCATACCAGAGTAAAAGGTAAAACCGCACCTCTTACAGAAACGAAGCCTTTCCTCTTCAGGAGCTATGGAGTCGATTTTTCGCTCGAAGGGAAATACATAGGACCTATTAGCGAATACTTTTCCTTCCTGACCGCAATAAGAGCAACGCCCATTTTCAGTCTTGAAAAAGGATGCATTCAGAAGCTCTCTGCTCTTACCAGATACTTCAAAATACCTTCCTAAGAGCTTCACAAGATCTCTTTCAGAATCGATCTTACTTACATTAGCGGAACCCAAAAGTTCCGATAGCGGTTGCCTGTAGTATTTTTTGATAAAGATATCGTCAATATCAATCCTTGCGAAAACAGTGTCCCTATTGCCAAAGTACTTTATCGGGTCTTCATTCTTGAGCATCTGGGTAATGAAAAGCTTACCGTTCCGATAATACTCGTCTAACATAATCATCATCTCAAGGGATTTATGAAGCCAAATCCTAAGCTATTCTTCTCTCCAAGTCCGCAATCCATAATAAATCCGTAAAACTTTTCCTCATCTTTTGATATCTTAAACTTCTCGAGGAGGCGCCAAACACTACCGATGACGATGAAGGTCCTTCCCTCCTTCGAAAGCCTCACTGCTACCTCCTTCCTAAAGACCAATTTATCGAAAATGTTCCCCTCTAGATTTAAATCCTCCTCATAATATGCTTTATATTTTTTCATAGCATTCTCTTTCAGTCTTTCGAGAAAAAAACTTAGGCTTTTGTTACGATTGAAGGAGTAGTATAAGTTATTACGACTATTCTCATAGAGCACTATGGGACTGGCTGAGATGAATCGTCCACTAACTTGGGCCCGTATCACTTTACAATTTAATATGTAGATATTATGGCCTTCAAGAATTCCTTGACCATCTCTACTATGGATTGAATCCCTAAGAGTTAGAATGAAATCGTCATCTGGAGAGGAGACCAATAATGACTTTACTTTATTGGGCTCAAAGTCGCCTAAGGGGAAAATATCGGAGAATGTGAAGAACTTGAAGGAACCCTTGTCGTGATAATCCTCATAATCTGTTCCTCGAAGGAATGAGTAGAGAAACCCTTGAATGCCATGCTTATTGATTCTATCGTAGGGGGTACGCTCATCCATAGCGATAGAGAGAAGAAGGCGCATTTTTCATTATTGTAATACCCTTGGGTTTTTAAGCATTACGGAAATGCGATTGGTGGTATGAACTTTAGTTTTTAGTTTTCTTTTATAGAATGACTATAAGACGATGGGATCGGCTCCAAAAAAGCCTATACAGGCTGGCCTATGAGTTAGCCTGCTAAGGCCACGGGATCCATATCCATAAAATAGGAAAAAGAGGGATTCGCAGAGGAAGTCTTAGAATCGAGGGACGACTTCTCCCCGCGCCTATGGTTCAAGTCCATATGTGAAGGTGAAGTTGAAGAATATTAAAGATTATCCTTCTCATTTGGACAAAAATACCAAGCCCATTCCCGTCTTGAAACATCAACCTATAGCCTTAGGTATCGTGAAGACGGGACTTATTGCCTTCATAAAGGTTGAACTTCGCATCACATAAGCTATACTGATGGCGCTTCACGGTATAAAACCTAAACTTTCAAGTCTTAAAGGACTCCGATTTGGATTCCCCACCACAGACCGGGCATTTTACCATATGGATTTAACTTCAATATTCGTTATACTTTAAAAGCTTATCGATCAAGGCACCAAGAATTCATCGCTATGGAAAAGAAATGTCAAGATCATGGGATCGACCGCCAATTCATCGATGGGCATGGAGAAAAGAAATGGAATCTATTCGAGACCTATTTAGGGAGTTACTGAAGAAGATAACTAAGCAAGGACCTTCTAGACTCCGAATTGTGTAAACTTTCTCCGAGAAGTATAGAACCAATTGGTGCGTATGGGCTATCCAGTAAAATGAGACGAAGCTATGGCTTTACTTAGCGAACTTAAGAAACTTTTAAAGATGTTCTCCAAATATATTTTATAATTTGACCTATTCGACTACTGAGTACCCCGCTATCACCTCTTGGAGAATTTGATATGATGGATTAGGGAATTGGGGTACCCTCGATTCTATTTCTATTCTATTCTACCCTACTCCATCTCTACCGTTCCATCCCATTCGACTCTTTCAATCCATCCCATCCAATCCTAGAAAACTCCACCCACCGCCTATGCTAGGATCCACTAAGCCTTTCTAGGCATCGGCAGCCTAACCTTCGAATTGCCCCTTCTCTGGGATTCCAGCATGGCTATAATGATTTCAAGGGCCTTCCTAGCCTCCCTTCCATTCGATATGCCATTGCCTCCCTTCTCCATAAGCTCGATAAGCTCTTCGATGGCTGCTACTATACCAGATTTCATGTAGGCTTCAGGCCTTACGATCCTATGGACCAAACCGCCGGACTTCGAATCCAAGGTATAAAGCTCTAATCTGGCATCGTCCACATGAATACGACCTTCCGAGCCCATGAGTTCGAGGCTGAATTCAGGAACCGATGGTCTCGTTCCATTGTAAAAAGCCCTAACACCATTCTTGAAGTGTATATAAGCCAAGGCCCCAGGCTCCGTTGCAGGATCGTGACCCCCGTCACCCCGATACCCCCAGTAGTCCTCATAGCCCTCATCAAGCTCAGCCATAACCCATTCGGGATCAGCCTCGGCAAAGAAGCATATGGCATCGAGAAGATGGGTTCCATTGCGGAAAAGCATGGCCCTAGGACCTCCAAGGGTTCCGACGATTAACCTAAGGCGCCCTATGGCACCTAGCCTAACTAATTCCTTGGCTTTTTGATATATGGGATTCCAACGCCTCGTATGGTCCACGGACAGAACAGCCTTCTTTCGTTCCACGGCCTCTATCATGCGATCGGCGTCTTCGAGACTTGTAGCAATGGGCTTTTCGCAGAATATACCCCTAACCCCGGCCTCGGCCGCCTCGACAACAATGTCTGCATGCCGGTGATCCGATGTGACGACGCTTAGAATGTCCAGGGATTCCTTAGCCAGCATTTCCCTGTAATCCTCGTAGGTGGATATGGGACTCCAGACATGGCTCCATCGCCTTACGAATTCCTCCCTTCGCTCTGGCACTAGATCACAAACGGCTACAACCCTAGTCTGAGGAAGGGCGGCATAGGCGGAGGCATGGGAAATGGGCATGGGAGATCTGAAGGGAGACTTCCCAGGTATGCTGGGAGCCGCCGATGCGATACCAGTCAGGCCTACGATTCCGACCCTATAGGTTTTCAAGGAGATTTATGCCTCCGATATATGAAGCGATTATGTTAGTAGTTACAAGCCTTTGCTTAAAAATGAGAAGGAAAGGCAATGAAGGGGGAAAGGGAGGAAGCGGAAGAGAAGGAGGGGAGGATGAAGGCTTAATTGCTAAAATGGGAAGGATAAAGGAAGAGAATAGGAGGAAGGGAGGGAAATATGTCCACTCTGCCCAAACCTGAGCTTAAGCTTGCCTTCATAGGAATCGACCATCCTCATGGAAGGGCTTACCTTGAATCCCTTAGGAACCTTCCTGAAGTAGACATTACAGCCCTCTATACGGGAGGGCGAGGGGTGATAGCCCTTCCGGAGCCTTATGCCTCCAAGCCCCTTTACACATCCCTTCAAGAGCTTCTGGAGAGGGAGGAGTTCGATGCTGCCATGGTTCTCCTTCCCAATGATGAGGCCCCTAAGGCCTGCATCGAGCTTATCGAAGCTGGAAAGCATGTTATGGCCGAGAAGCCCATAGCTAGGAATGCCAAGGAGATGGAGCCCGTTTTAGAGGCTGTCAAGCGTCAAGGAATAAAGTTCTCCGTAGGCTATCCTTGGCGTTTCCATCCCGTAGCCATGGACATCCGGAACTTTATAAGGCAGGACGCCCTGTTAGGCGAGGTCTACTCTGTGGAGGCTAAAATGCTTGCCTCCTTGATTGGCGAAGCGGACCCTTCCCATAGGGATCCGAGGCATTATCTCTTCAAGAAATCAGTGAGCGGAGGGGGCTTTTTCAACTGGCTCGGTGTGCACTGGCTGGACCTCCTTTTCTACTTTCTGGAGGATAGGGTAACTTCTGTAACAGCCTTCGTAGGGAACGTCTATAGGAAGGATATAGATGTGGAGGATGGTGGCGTGGCAATCCTTGGCTTTTCCAAGGGGACCATCGCCAGCTTCCATGGGGGCTATTATATGCAAAGGGGCTATGAAACCTCCTTCAATTTCCATGGAAGCATCGGATGGATACGCTGGGATCCTATGGGATCGGAGCTCGAGGTCTCCAGCAGAGCTTCCAAATGGAAGGCCGCTCCAGAAAGGAGGTTCTCCTATACCATAAAAAGTGAGGGGGGCTATGGAGGTCAGTACGGCTTGGAGATGCTTAGGGATTGGATATCTTCCATTAGGGAGGATCGTTCCCCCGTGAACACGGCTGAAAATGCCCTTAGGGTCCTCAGGGTCGTCGATGCCATATACGAATCCTCTGAAAAAGGGAAAAGGATAAGGGTGAACATATAACTAAACTAATCCGAATCTAACCGAGCCGAACTGAACTGAAACTGAATAAAAGCTAAAATCGCTCAGATGAGATTCAAGTTTTTATCTAAAAAGGATGGGAGAGTTCTATGCGCCTCTGTCGTTTTCGAATTGATGGGAAGTCCCTCATCGGACTTTACTTCGATAGCTTTATCGTCGATTTAAAGGGCCTTTACGATCTTTATCTAAAGGAAACAAGGGAGACGATTCCATCTGCCCCTAACCTTATGGACGATGAACGCCTGGCTTCACCCCTTTCCCTCCTCAATTTCCTGCCCCCGAAGGATGAGGGCTATTGCCTAGCCAAGGCCCTAGAAGCCTTCTATGTTAAGAATATCGATCGCCTCAGGAAGAAGCCCATAACCTTGAATGCCGAGGAGGTGGAGCTCCTAGCCCCTATACGTAGCCCTCCTAAGTTCTTCCTTCTGGCCGGGAACTATGCGGAGCACATCGAGGAAAGCGGTGGTAAAGCCGAGGAGAAGGAGCATACATTCCCATACTTCTTCATGAAACCACCATCGACAACCATCACGGATCCAGAAAAGCCCATAAGGCTTCCAGCCATTTCTCCAAATAAAATCGACTGGGAGGTTGAACTGGCCGTCATCATTGGAAGGAAGGTGAAAAGCATAAAGGCCAGTGAGGCCCTTGGCGCCATAGCGGGCTACACCATCGTCAACGATATATCAGATCGGGAGTTCAGGCTCAACCCAGCTAGGCGTAAGCGCCCGAACGACAGCTTCTTCGATTGGCTTCATGGAAAGTGGCATGATGGATTCGCTCCTATGGGACCCTGCATCGCCTCGCCAGAGGAGATCCCCGATCCCCAAAGGCTTCGCATAACCCTAAGGGTCAACGGCGAGACTATGCAGGACTCTAATACGGGACGCATGGTCTTTTCGGTTTCGGAGCTCATAGAGTACCTCAGTAGCTTTGTAACCCTCGAGCCTGGTGATATCATATCCACAGGAACACCAGGAGGCATAGGAGCCCCTAGGGGGCGCTTCCTGAAGCCCGGAGACATCGTAGAAGCCGAGGTGGAAGGAATCGGCATCCTAAGGAACCCGGTAGGATGGAATGGATCGGGCTAGTCTAGGGATGCGCCCGTATAGAAATAAAATAAATCGCTCATATTAAGCCGAGGATGCATGCTTTCGTTCAGACTTTTCCATGGAAGAGGCAGGAGTAGGTAGCACCTTAAGCATGGTAAATAATACCGCTTAAGAACGCCGAGGAGACCATGTATCGTGTCCTAAATATGAGTGAAATAAAATAATAAGAATTTCAAAGTTTCCTAATGTTTCTGTTACGCTGTAGTAGTCTTCCCGGTCTAGGGATTTTCCTTCCAATTCAATTACGAAACCCTCCTTCGAATTTTCCCATTAGTTTTGAATAAAGGGGAAGGCTTCCGAAGAATCGTTCTATAATCGAAAAATTTGACAAAACATTGGGATGGATAAGGCTAAGCTTTACCTCGATAAGACCTCTCCCTTCCATTCTTGGCGACTTTCGACTCCCGAACAAGGCTGAAGGGTCTAAATAAGGGAAAAAATCCTGTATATGCTAAGGAGGGTTTAAAGGCCCTTAAGCGTCTTTCAGGTATTCCGCAGAAGTATCGCCAGTAGAGGTAATGGGTCCATGTGACGCGTCTCCTGAAAAGCCTGTGGAGATATATGTCCGAATAGCCCATAAAACGCCTTCCTAGAAAGCTTCCGGCGAAGGCCAAGCCCAATAGATATGCGAGGACCGTGAGAGCGATGGATAAATAATCCATCATTTTTCACCCTTTCCTAAGCCTAAATCCACAATAAGGACAGATCATTATTTCTTCAGGCATATTCTCAAGACTTCTACCGCATTTCGGACAGGCCTTCCTTTTCCCTAACGATTCCTTACCTTCGCTCCCTTCAGGGGCTTCCGAGCGGGAAAGCCCCAGTTCCATCCTCAGCCTTTTAACATGCTCCTCAACTTCCTTCCTAAGCCTCGATATCTCCTCTAGGGAGGATGAAACCCTATCGACGATATCCCTTCGCGCCTTGATCCCTTCCCTTACAAGATAGGCGACGGCTTCCGAACGAGTATTAAAAAGCCCAGCCTTGACCAGCATGTCGATGATACGTAACTCATCATCGCCTATTCGGGAGGCGACAACATTGGATCGTGATGTTAGTATCGATGATATTGGAGGCATAGGAGGCATGGAGATTGTAGGAATCGATAGGGAAAAGGAAGG
>JAGTQN010000010.1:13319-27936 GCA_018396395.1 Candidatus Bathyarchaeota archaeon
AAGACTTCCTTCATCTTTCCCTTCCATTCCTCCAAGGCATTCTTATACTCGCTCCACGATTCGCTATCCTCCATAAAATCACCTTGTAAACAATTTACATTATGTAAATCGTTTACGAGGGATATAAATGTTTTAGGGCGCTTGCTCAAAACGGACTCGATCCGAGCTATTGGATAAACCTATTTCGAAGAAGGTATTCTCCCAAATAAGGAGGCTAATCCAAGCCCGTGGCTTTTCTAGGCTTCTATGCCTCTAAGGATCCTTCCCCCTATGTAGACATTTTAGGCTTTGTAAAAACATGGAGGCTAAAGGGGGAGAAATGATGGGCTATGATGGCTCTAAGCATAGGAAGGGCTCAAAGGTTCATGCATACATGAATGGAGGCTCCATGTCTTTAATAGCCTTTGGACCTGGAAATGGGACGATTCCAAGAGGTTCGATGGGTTTCCAGAAGGCTTAGAAAGGCTCCAAAGGGGCTTTGCGCCGATTCTGCTTAGGATACAGAAGCCATAAGGGAGGCCATCGTCCATGAATGTGAGGCGAACAAAACATATCCGCGAACCCTATGGTAGGAAGCCTATACCGTACGATGCTGAGCTATACAAGGGGATGGAATCTGCCGTTGGGAGGTTCTATGGATGGCTTAAAAGCCTTAGAAGAATAATCATAAGGTATGAAAGGCGATAACCTATAAAGCCCTCATGACCTTAGCATGCATAATAATACACCTAAGATACGGAATTTAAGATGAATTCTAGGTAAATGTCAGTCATAAGCGGAAAGCTAGTTGCTTCCTTAAGCTATTGAGGATCACTTCACGTCTTCTCTTCCAAGCAATGGGAAGGCTATAATCTCCCCTTTTATCGTATCTCTTTTTCTAAGTATACCTATCCCGTAGTCTGCGTTAAGGAATCTGCCAAATGTTTCGGCTTTTACTTCCACATTATGAACTCTTCCATGATACTTCTCTTCCGGGAAGGCCGGGTGGGTTGTCTTGGCAACATCTTTTACAAGGGTTTTTGGGCTGAGTATAGAGAGTATTCGCTGATTTCCGAAGTCTATATCAAAGCATCTGTAGGCTGGAAATACCATTCGCATCCCATCGCTGATGAAGAGGAATATATTTCTGTTCTGAACAGGGAGAAGGCCCCTTGGCATGTCCAAACCTTCTTTTCCGGCATAAAATAAATCTCTCCTCTCAACCTGAGGAGAGACTAACTACATAATATGCGACCTTAATCGAATCGAGGCTTCCATCAGCATATTGAAAATTCTTCAAGAACTTAATGGTTTCATCCACCTTTACTGGATGAGCGCCCAACATGCCCATTTTAAATATAATGGACATGTTAGGAGGAGAGACTTATCTCCTCCCAACATGCCCCATACTTTAATAGCTGTGGGTGCCTCGTCTCGTATCGTTTCGTATCGCATCGTCTTTATTATCCTTTATCCTAGAAAGGTTCTGTAGTTTTTATATTATCCTTGGATTCAGAATCCGACTTTCGTTATGTTGTTACGCATCCTATCGAAATTATAGAGCCCAAAGTCTGGTCAGCTATTCTTGAGTTCTTGGAGTTATCGTCTTGACCTGTTTGATGGCATATTCAGCCTCTTCAGGGTTGTAGACCCCTCGTAAAAGGCTTCATCACGGAGCGTTTTCATCGACACTGTAAGGGTTCTTAATTCTTCCCTGTCCATTTTTCTAAGCAGGGAATTGTATTCGGTGTGGGATTTGGCGTTATTCCCAGTTTACCGTTTATAAGAGTTTAAGGTAGCCAACGCAGGGAAGAAGGCCTTGTCCACAGCGTTTCTGTAAAGCATTACATCCTTCGTTTAAGGCTTTCTCGAACTCTTCTTCAGCGTATTTCAGAATCTCTTTAGCAGTCTCCAAGGCAACAGCCTAGCTTCCTTAGGAATTGAAGATGCGCCTAGCTCGGTCATTCTGCCGTTCCAAGTAATTTTGTTCACGCGGTTGACTAGGCTAGGATAGGATTAAATGAAATGAAAGGAAGTAAAGGGCATGGAGTCTTCCGAGGTTTTTCCTCGCCTCTAAGAAGGACTTGGAGGACTTGGAGGGCCTACGTATGGCATAACCTATTACAAGCGTCCGGCGAGTCCATCCCTCCGCGCAGTATAGGCTTGCGTTTTTAAAGCTATAAAGGATCCAATGGAAACACAGGCCTTGGCACGTTCTTGAAGATAAGGCCTCTATAACTAGGGCTTGTGGAGCCCGGGGTATCGACTTCAATGATTTCCTTTGCTATACGTTCAAAGGAAGCCCTATGGGCCTGATGGGACTTCACAACGACGATCTTCCTCTCCGATGGATCGACACCCACGGCCTTATAATAGTCCTGTTCCATTCCCACCCTTCCTTCTGAGACTATGATCTCAATCCCATTCACCTGCAGAAGCGCCGTCCTGCCCACGTCCGCACTTCTCCAGGCTTCCTTCGGTAGGATGGCTTCCCGGACATCATATCCTCCATGGTGGGGTCCTCGGATTATGTACTTTCCATCGAAGAGGGTCTTTACCCTTGCCCTAACCCTTACGGGCTTGTAGAACCTTCTATCGATCTTGCCTCCAACCTCAAGCTCCAAGGTACTTCCAATGCCCGAGGCTATAGCTTTGGCTACGGCCTCAGGATCCCTTATCGGTACGACGGCATCCTCAGCCCCAAGCCTTAAAAGGGCTTCAAGGATGACTGTGTTGTCACAGGGGGCCCCTCCTCCCGAATTGTCGCCAACATCTACGAGGACGATGGGCCCCTTTGGAGCCCTTATGGCCCTCTCCACCGCCTCCTCCACCTGTATTAAGGGACGAACCTTCAGGAACTCGTGGCGAGCCTCCCAGACCATTTCGGCAACCTCCCCCGCCACTCCTTCGGCCAAAGGGGCATCCCCGTCACTTATGGCAAGGACAGAGGTTAGCGCCTCAGGAATGTCTGCCCAAGGAAAGCCGATAAAGACCGATAAATCGAGGATGCCTGGCGTCTTCTCCTTCTCTAAGTCGAGGACCTTCTTCATAATCCTCGCAAAGGGTAGGCGCTCCTCTTCCGCCGGGCTATAGGCCCAGGTACTCATTCCAAGGTTCGGCCCAAGCATAGGCAACCTCTTTAACCGCATAACAGGTTTCACCTCGCCCTTTAACATGGAAAGCAAAAGCCTGGCCGCCTTCCTACCCCTTTCGTATAGGTCGACATGGGGGTTTGTCCTGTAACCCAAGAGAAGGTTGGAAGTCCTAAGCTTCAGATCTGTTATGTTTCCGTGGATGTCCAGAACTGCGGCTATAGGGATCCCTTCGCCCAAGAGTTCCCTGATTTCCTTAAGGAGGATCCCCTCACCGTCTGGATAGCCCTCGGCAACCATGGCTCCGTGAAGGTCTAGGAGAACTCCATCAATCTTCCCAGCGTTTGCAATGCCCTTGAGCATCTCAGCCTTAAAGCGCTCGTAGCTTTTCCTGCCTATGATGCCCGTGGCTCCCCAGAATACCCTGAGAATCGGGATAGCCTCAGCCCCAGCCTCCCTCAGGATATCGAGGAATCCACCAATGACGGTCTTCTTGCCTTCGTGTCTAGAAATGAGCCCTTGGCCGAAGGATACCCCCTCAGCTTTCTCGACAGGACCCTCGGCGCTGAATGCATTGGATTCGGCTCCAAATCCTCCTATGGCTATACGCATTCCCGGCTCCTCCTAAACGATCTGTACAACGACTCACGAAATTCCTAACGAAGCCCACAGTTACTAGAGCCTTAGAACTTAAAAGCCCTTTATAATTAAAGAAGGGTACCGATATGAAGATCACGGATGTAAAGGCATTGAGGGTTGTTTATCCGAATCCCTCCAGGGTTTCCTATCCCATGGTAAGGCCCTTGGACATATACCCAAGGTTTAGGAGAACGCCTGGAGGCCCTCCACCTGCAATGGCCTCGGCAGCCTTTGTTAAGGTCGAGACAGACGAGGGTATCAATAGCCTCGTAAGGGCTGGAGGAGCTTCCATCGGAGGCGAGCTTCAAGCCCACATAGCCGCCAACTACCTTAAGCCTATCCTTCTTGGCGAGGATCCCTTCAATGTCGAAATGCTATGGGATCAGATGTTCAAGGCAAGCTTCAGCTATGGGAGGAAGGGAGCCGTCATCATGGCGATGAGCATCATCGACTCGGCCCTATGGGACATCATAGGAAAGGCGAAGAAGGAGCCCGTCTATAGACTCCTTGGCGGAAGGACGAGGGATAGGATTCGATGCTACGCAAGTCATCTCCATCCTCTACCGGCTGAGGAGCTAGCCGCCGAGGCGAGGGGCTACGTAGAAGAGGGATATACGGCTATGAAGATGCGTTTCATAGCTGGTCCTGCAGATGGGCTGCCCGGGATGGATAGGAACTTTGAACTCGTGAAGGTTGTGAGGGATGCCATTGGCTATGAAATCGAGCTTATGGCTGACTGCTGGACGAGCTGGAGCCTTCCCTATGCCATCAAGATGATTCGGAGGCTGGAGCGTTTTGAGTTAAGCTGGATCGAGGAGCCCCTGCCTCCGGACGATATAGAGGGCTATGTGAGGCTTAGGAGGCTCGTAGAAACGCCCATATCGGCTGGGGAGCATGAGTATACGCTTCTGGGCTTCAAGGAGCTGATTACGAGGGGGGCCGTCGACATAGTTCAACCGGACCTTACATGGTGTGGGGGCATCACGGAGATCCGAAAAGTCTGCGCCTTGGCGGAGGCCTTCGATGTGCAAGTAATCCCCCATGCCAGCGCTCCCCCTAGCCTCCATCTCATCATGTCCCAGAAACCAAGCGTATGCCCTATGGCCGAGTACCTGACTAAGTATGCGATCCATGAGTTTGAGAAGAATCCTATCCGGCCAAAGGGAGGTTACATAGAGCTCCCAGACAATCCGGGGCTAGGGGTCGAGCTGGATGAGGAGCTAATAAAGCGATATATCGTGGCATAAATGATGTAATGTAAAACATCGGAAGCCCCGACCGTGCGTATCGCTTATAGGCTGGAGGATATGGACGGGGCGAAAAGAAAAGAAAAGAAAAGAAAAAAGGCCCCTCCGATTGAAATGGTCCGAATATGCGTAAAGTCGGCTAAAACAGTGGATCCTTGTGAAAGCTCCATAGAAAATATGGTTTAATTTGTGATAAAAGAAAAGGGCTATTGATGGATGGGAGGGAATTTTTGGTTAAGGGAATCTATCTATTAGCTTGACCAAAAGCTATAAATAATCTTTTAAATCCTCTATTGAAGCTTGAGACATCCCATGACGATAATCTTAGACCCAGCTTTAAGGGCTGTGCTAAGTTTATGTATACTTATAGTGATAGCCAAAATTACGGCGGAGATATTTACTCCCCTTAAAATTCCGGTTCTTGGGGAGCTTCTCGCAGGAATGGCATTCGGCCCTTATGCTTTAGGAACGGCCATTACGATCTATGGAGTTCCACTCGTGGAGTTTAATGAAATTGTCTTCGCCTTCGCGGAAATAGGTGGAATTGTTTTATTGTTCCTCGCAGGACTTGAAACCTCTTTTGCGGAGTTAAAAGAAGTTCTCCCTTTTTCTATTCTAACAAGCAGCGTAGGAGTTATTCTCACATTTATTTTGGGCTATTTATTCAGCCTTTTTTTGGGATTATCTCCTCAATCTGCGATTATTCTAGCGGCATCAATCTCTGTTACTGGCGCCGCCATTACCATACGCATACTGGAGGATCTTCATCTTACATCCTTAAAAGAATCTAGGATCGTGATAAACGCTACAATGATTGACAGCATTTCTGGAGTGATTCTCCTAGCATTAGCTCGATCTGTTGCATTAAACTCAACATTCCCATCGATTTACAGCATAGTGGAAATGATGATAAAAGTGATCTTGCTAATGATTGTAATACTTGCTATAGGCGTTTACGTAATTCCCTATGTTGTGGATAAATCAGAGTGGAAAGTTGCTGGAAGCGTCGAGTCCCTTAGTATAGCCTCCTGTTTCTTTCTGGCTGCTTTAAGTCAAGCTATAGGACTTTCATCTTATGTAGGTGCGTTAATTGCTGGAATGGCTGTTGCAAGGGCAAAATCCATTAGACGTGTAAGAGAATTCATCTTAACGATTTCCTTAATTTTTTCTCCAATGTTCTTTGGAGTGATGGGAGCTGTAGCAAATTTTAGCAGTTTCAGTCTATCTAATGTTGGTTTACTTATTGTATTTATGTTGATTGCAATTATTGGGAAACTTTTAGGTTGCAGTTTACCAATTTTAGTTCTTTCTAGAAAGGATCTAAAAGCTTTTCATGTAGGGGTAAGTATGATTCCCAGAGGTGAGATAAGCATAATTATAGCTTCTATAGGTCTCTCAGCTGGGGTGGTAACTCCAGATCTATACTCTACCATCGTCCTTATGATCTTGATAATAGCTTTCATAACATCGATATTCTTACATAAATCTTATAGTACAAAGTCAGAAAAATTATAAAATGCATAAAAGCCAAAAATATCTTTATTATCCACAAATATAAGCGCCATAACAATAATAATTAACTTATTGTTAAGCAGAGTCAAGGGTTAGGTATGGATTTAGAAGCTATCTGGCTTGGTTCAGCAGCTAGTTTACTAGCGGGGCTAGCTACAGGCGTGGGAGCCTTGCCTGTTTTATTCACTAGAAATGTTTCAGACAAAATTTTGGATGTTATGCTTGGGTTCTCTGCTGGAGTAATGCTTGCGGCAACGTTCTTCAGTCTTCTGGTTCCGGCAATAAGCCTTGGCGGCATATGGGTTGCAGTTATTGGAATCATATTAGGCGCTGTGGCATTGCATCTGGCGGATCGTTTCATTCCCCATTTTCATCCAACATTGGGTGCAGAAGGTCGCACTTCCAGACTTTCGCGAGTTTGGCTTTTCACGCTAGCCATAACTATTCACAATTTTCCTGAGGGTTTAGCAGTTGGAGTAAGCTTCGGGAGTGGAGAAATAGCGGAAGGACTTGTGGTAGCTATGGCTATTGGACTTCAGAACATGCCTGAAGGCTTAGCAGTGGCGCTACCCCTATTGAGAGAGGGCTATAGCAGGCGGAAGTCTCTGGGATATGGCACTATAACTGGTTTGGTTGAGCCTGCTGGAGGATTATTAGGTGTCGCGCTTGTTTCTATTTTTCATCCTATTCTGCCTTGGGCGCTCGCCTTTGCCGCCGGAGCCATGCTTTTCGTAGTCAGCGATGAGATAATACCTGAAAGCCACAGGAAGGGTTTTGAAAGAGAAGCAACTTTCGGTTTTGTTGTAGGCTTCATCGTGATGATGCTTCTTGACTTCCTATTCACATGAAAAGAGAAGGGCGATAATAGTGAAGAGAGTTTACGCAAAAAGATCTTGCCCGATTTGGCGGCAAAAACGGAAAGCTGGCATATGAAGCATACTTATTATTGGATCAACTAGAAGGATTGATCGGTCAACTAAACTTGATTCAGGCAATATTCTTGCCTAGATGTGCACGGCAGGAGATAGAGGCTCAGATATGCGTTTTCAAGGGAAAGCTAGCCATTCTTCCGAAAGGGGCCATGGAGCGGGCTTGAATCATATCACTATTTCAAAGGTAAGATCGTTCTTTTATCCAATAAGAGGGAAGATGGATTCCGAAGGGAAAGGGGATAAGATAAGATAAGATAAGATAAGAAATAAGGATGGAAAGGACTTCAGAAGCCCGATCTACCTTGGCAGTCTTTTGGAAACTTCCGGAAGTGCAGGGAAGGGTTTATGCGGCTCCAATTGGTACCAGTAGGCTACGCTCGAATAGTCGTTACCCTGATCGTTGGCATGACCATGCTCGATCGTAACCCTTATGGATTTGCTGAAGTATATGGGATCCTCGAGATGGAACCTATAGACGCTCCATTTGCCAGACCATTCGTGGACGTCTCCAGCTAGGGATACACCCGTATAGGGACCAGAGTACTGACTGCAGGGAAAGCCCCAAGCAGATCCAAAGTAGTCCTCGGTTCCAGTTCCGTGAAGGCTCGGTGGCCATCTTTCACCATCGATGAAAATCATGTCATCGCCCTCCCCGAACCATGTGTAGTTCTGATGGAAGGCATTGAAGTTGTCGACGCTCAGGACGCAACCTACATAATGCCCCATACCCTCGGCTTCAAGAATGACGTAGTTCTCATCCCCCGTCAGGTTGATTTCTTTTTTCGGATCATCATGGACGACCTTCTTGCATGGGTTCTCGCGGTTCCACCATGCGTGAAACCTTCCCTGGTTCTTGGGAGGCTCAGGATACTCCTCATAGTCGATCTGGTAATAGAGGGCCCTTACGGGAACGTCGCACTGGTTTTCGACTTCAATGCGAGCCGAAGAGGCATAGGGCATGGGGAAGTAGCAGTTCATGCCAGCCCTATCGCCCCTTCCAGGCGCCCTTATCATGCTCAGGGGAAGGGATACGAAGTGGCTCGCTAGGGCATGACCTACTCCGAAGAAGTCCCCGAGGGGGGTCTCGATGCTTGGATTAGTTTCACCATCCCAGTAAGCCCTCAGGACAAGCTTCCTCAGGTAATGGCGATCCTCACAGGCGATGGTGATCCAGATATGACGAATGCATCCAGGACCTTGGACGTTCAACAAAAGGGCTTTTCCAAAGGGCTCTACCGTCACGTAGTCCCTGTTCCCTCCAGTTATGTCGTAGCTAGAAGCCCTTTTGCTCCGGCATCTCCTAAGGTTTGGTAATGCGGATAGGGGACCTATGCCCCAAGGACTGTTTTCGAACATACTATCACCAAGGCTTCTTGTTTATGAGGACTCTAATAAAAGGAGGGGTTTCCATGCCCCAACAATGCGGATAGGAGCCGATTAGATTAGAAATTAGGATTTTCGAGCTGAAGGGCGTGAATCTTCTAGAGGAATGCCAAAAGGGGCCTTGTACCTTTTTTTCAAGCCGAAGGCAAGGTGTCCCTAGGCATGAAGCCTATGGGCTTTCTTCACCCATACGAAAAGTAAAGCTTAACTCGGTTCCGGCTTTTATTCAAAATGACCTTTATGAAACGCCTTCAGATTGCCAGGTGGCTCCTCTCGAAGCTTCTAGGAAGCCTTTTCGTCTATGCGATCATCTTCTGGATCTTTCCTATCCTTGGAAAGGATCCTATGAAGGTTGCCTTTCTGGAATTCTATGCTTGGATGACGGCGGCTTTATCGATTGCAAGCCTCATCGCCCACATCCTCGTAGTCGGTCCAAGGCCACTGGAGAAGGAAGGGCAAGATTAGCTAGGCTTATACAGAGATGGCTCATGAACTCGGAAAGTATCGGAAAAAGCTGAAAAATCGAAACTCAATTTTCCGATTCGTAGGTCAAATTTTTAGCTTGTAAAGATCCCTGGGTTGTCATAGAACCATTTTTTAGCTATCGATATGGCTTCTTCCTCTGTCATGAGACCCTCCTCGACCCTGCCGCCCAAAACCTTGGCAATGTTTTCCCTTGCCATGACCAGATGACCGTAAACCTTCTCCACGGGTTTCCTATAGTCGCCTCCAAAGGCGATGATTTTGTTTATCGGAACTAGGTCGATCCATTTATCAAAGGCGGAGCACGTCATCCTCGGCGAGATAATGTGGCTCCAGCAGAGGTTGAGCCAAACATTTGGGAAGTTCTTGCCTATGATGCCCATCTCCCTGACCCAAGGCATGTCCATATGGTAGAGGTCGAATCTAATTCGAGGATGCCTTATGATAATAGGGATCATGAATTTAGGGTCAAGGGCGCGAAAGTCCCCCCACATGCCCGTGTGGACGGCCACCACTAGGTCGAGTTCGGCTGCCATGTTCAGCATCTCCTCCATAAGATAGGTGCGAAGGGAGTTCAGCTCAGGAAGCCCCTTCCTATCGTTCCTGATCAGCTCATCGAATAGGGCTATGGCTTGGCCGCGGTCAGGGTCCCATAGGGTCTGGAAGTCATCTTAATTCCTACGACCCCCTCGGCTTTCCATCGTTCTAGACCCTTCTTTGTCAGATCGAGGTAGTCATCTAAGGTCTTAACCTTCTCGCCAAGGTTTGTCGACCGTTCCTCGATCATTCTTTTCGTGCGAACGGCCGCGTAGGTATCCAAGGGCATGAGGAGTATAAGAAGGTCCAGATCATAATCCGTCCGATTGGCTTGGGTTAGGGCTACTCGAATATGGCACTTTTCACGGAGTATCCGACGATAAATTCCCGGTCTGTTGGCTTCTGCCATCTTCTCAGAAGGGGCTTCGTAGGTTCCTTCGTTGACGTCTTAAAAGCCATAGAACTCCTTGGCAGCTATGAAGGCTGGACGGGCATAGGATCCGTACCTTATGCTTTCTAAAAAAGGGTGAACATCTTACAACGCTCTTCGAGGGGGATCCTCTGGTCCTGAAGCTTATCATAGTTTTCGGGAGCATGCCAGCCGTTATCAGGTCGGTCTTTGTGTAGTGGCTGAAGAGGGTTAGGGCGTCACATGCTCCCCAACCCTTACTTTCTGGGAGGAAGATGCTCCTGGGCATCAACGATCTCAAAGTTTTCGAAGGCTTTTATGAGGCCCTCTTCAATGGGTGAAAGTTTCATCCTCCAAACCTTAGGAGTAATTACTGCCTCAATCCGAAATAAGGCTATGGTAAAGGCGTAGGGAAGGGCGCCTGGACTCTCCCTTCCTTTCTTCCTTACATACCCTACATCCCTACTTACCTGAGCCGATAGCCCTTGGTTCTAAGGTGTGTTGAAATGGAGTGGAGCCCAAGAATTCCACCTTAACATCCTTTTTTCATTTATCGTTTATCCCATCTCCTTCCATCGCCTATAAGTATGGTAGTCGACATATTGCCTATGGGGATTCTCGATCTGATCCTTCACAGGAATGGTCCTAGACCGCTTCTCTTCGATGGCCTTAGTAACCGTGAAGATGTAGGCATCGCTTCCTGCTCCCGAGCCGTAGCTCGCAACAAGAATTCGATCCCCAGGTTCTGCCACATCCAAGATGCCGGCCAGGGCGGTTAGGCTCGAGCCCGAGTATAGATTGCCTATCCAGCGGACGAAGAGGCTGGGGATAACCTGATCAGGCTGAAAGCCAGCTTCTAGGGCAGCTTGGAAGGGATACCTGGCATTAGGGGAATGGAGGACGACGTAGTTGAAGTCCTTGGGAGTTAGACCCGATTCCTTCATTACAAGCTTCATAGCCGTTACTGTATGCTTGAAATAAGCGGGCTTACCCGTGAATCTGCCGCCATGGCGCGGATACTTGGAGCCCTCCCGCCTGTAAAAGTCTGGTGTATCGGAAGTATAGGAAACATAATGATCTAGGGTTGCGATGACATCCCTATCGCCGAAGATGAAGGCAGCTGCCCCTGCTCCGACCGTGAAGTCCAGAGGATCGTCCCTTGCCGCCTGGGAGTTATCGCTTCCTATGACCATGACGTTTCCTCCATTAAAGGCTGGAAAGGCTACCAAGGCTGCAGCATCTATGAATAGATCTGAGGCCGCCTTACAGGCGAACTGGGTATCGACTCCTCCGGATACAAAGCCATCCTCGTAGGGCTCCCCTAGTTCCAAGGCTTGGACAACGGTAGCCATCGTGGGCTTAACGGCGTAGGGTGTGGACTCGGAGCCCACGAAGCATTTTCTTATGTAACGTCCATCGAGGGCCGCATGGATTAGGGCCCTTTTTCCCGCCTCTACAGCAAAGGTTGTTGTATCCTCATCGGCGAAGGGCACCGTTCTTTCTTGGACGCCCTGGGCCTCCTCGGCACTTCGGTTTTTTATCCTGAACTTGGGAAGGTATACACCATAGCCTACGATACCCGGCTTATCGTTCCGCTCCGAAGGCTTTATCCTTGCGTATGGCTGGTAGGGATAATAGTCATCGAGGAAGGAGAAGTTCAGGCTTGAGTAGTAGATGAGCCCTTGGAGTCCATCTTCGTAGATCTTCCTGAACCTCGGAACGACCCCGCGACCGATGAATTCGCTTATGTCCACTTCATCCTCCGGAGGAACAAAGTCCGTGATCCTTCCAGGGACCCTAGGACCGTCCTCAAGGTCTACAATGCCAGCCAGAAAGGAGGCTATATACTCGAATCTGTTTGTGGGCCTTCGTATAACAGTTCCAGAGTATAGGAAGCCCTTGGAATAGAAATAATCCCTGAAGGACATCCGGCTCCTGCGCCCTTCGATGTTGCAGAACCATTTGGGAGGAAAGTAGGTCTTCCCGCAGATTTCGCACTTGGCAACCCTAATCCTATAGTCCGTAAGGATCTTGCGCCTTGTCACGGGCTCGCTCATTCTTAATCGCCCCCTATAGATCCCTTGCCAAGATGTGGACCGTGGCTATGCCCCCTGTCCCACCGATGTTGTGGCATAAGGCTACGTTCAGGGGCTTATCGGAGGAAACCTGATGCCCCCCGGCTTCGCCCCTGAGCTGAACGAAGCATTCCCATACCTGCCTTAGGCCCGTAGCGCCGACGGGATGTCCATCGGCCTTTAGCCCTCCTCCAGGATTTACTATGATTTCTCCGAAATCGCCTATGTAGGGGATGTGCTTTGAGCCCTTGAAGGATTCGAAGCTTTCGTAGACGCCCCTCCAACCATCGCCCCGATTGAAGAGGCCTGCATCCTCTAAGAAAAGGACCTCCTCTATCGTGAAGCAGTCGTGGACCTCGGCGATTTGAATATCCTTAGGGCTCATGGAAGCCTGCTCTAGGGCCTTTGAGACCGCGAGCTTCGTAGCCCTTATGCCCGTAAGGCTTTCCCTTGTGAAGAGGGAAACATCATCCGTTGCCTGTTGACTGGCGAGGATGTAGATGGGCGTATCCGTGTACTTCCTTGCGACCTCCTGATTGACGACGACGAGGGCTACGGCACCATCAGATACAGGCGAGCAGTGGAGGAGCCTTATGGGATCCGCGATGAGGGGTGACTTGAAAACATCCTCCACGGTGATCTCCCGCCTGAACTGGGCATAATCATTTCCCAAGGCATGATGGTGGTTCTTGCAGGCTACCTGGGCTAGGGCTTCAAGGCATCGCCTGTTTCCTCGGCCATAGTCATGGATGTATCTAGCCATCATGGTAGCGTATAGACCGGAAAAAGTGAAGCCTGCATCGAACTCATGGGCATCCCCAGCGAACATGAGGTTATCAACAATCTTGCTAAAACGATCGCTCATCTTTTCGAAGCCCCCTACGAGGACCACATCGTATTTCCCACTCATGATGCCCATGCAGGCGTTGAAGAGGGCGGAGCTTCCTGAGGCACAGGCAGCTTCGGTGTTCGTCATCGGAATGTTTACGCCCAGCTCCCTAGCCATATAGCCAGGGACGAGGCCGAGCTTATTGGTAACCTGGTAGAGGAAGCTTCCGAAGTAGCAGGCTTCGATGTCGCTACGCCTAAGGCCATGATCCACGGATTCTAGGGCAGCCTCTCCGGCGATCATCAGGAGCCTTTCAGGGCTTTCGTACCAGTGTTCCCCGAACTTTGTCCGTCCGGCCCCTACGATGGCCGCGCATGGTTTGGTCTTGATCCTCTCCATGGATGCCAGTCTTCTTTCCTCCTTTTCCAATCCTTTCCTCCTTGGAAGGAGTATCTAAACCAAATATAAGGCTTATCTAATGGTCGTAAATGTATTCGACGTTTGTCGAAAATGTGAAATTTAAAAAATGAGGGAGATGAGGGAATATAGGTGAAGGGAAAAAGGAAGGGAATAGGGAACCTTGCGAGCCGTCATCCGTATAGGCGGATCCGTAATCGCCTCCCCACCCAACCCTGAGCTGATGAGGAGCTATGGAGAACTCCTAAGAAGGCTTAGGAACCAGGGTCATGAATTGGTCGTCGTGGTTGGAGGAGGCTCCTTGGCTAGAGAATCCATAGAATGGGCGAAGAAAATGGGATTGAAGGAGCCGGATCAGGATAGGGTTGCAGTGATGGCTTCTAGGCTTGTGGCCCAGCCCTTGGCATCCTTCCTTGGCTTGGGTGAAGTGCCATCCTCCTTAAGGAGGGCTGTGACCCTGATGGGAAGGCATGGTATCGTCGTCATGGGAGGGCTGAAGCCTGGAATGACCACCGATAGCGTCGCCGCCCTTCTTGCTGAGAGGCTAAAGGCCGATATCCTCGTGAAAGCGACGGATCAAGATGGCGTCTATACAAGGGACCCAAGGAAGTATCCGGATGCCATGAAGATAGAAGAAATGACCATTCAGCAGCTCGAAGAAACTATGGCTGAGACAAGGCATAGGGCTGGGATCCACCAGATTGTAGATCCGGAGGCTGTAAAACTGCTTAAAAGATGCAGAATAAAGACAGTTATAGTGAATGGCTTTAATCCAGAAAATGTAGGCCTTGCCATAGAAGGAAGGAGGGTTGGAACCCTTATTCATCAAGGTTCATAATGGAGGTAGGGATTCTGGGTTAAACTAGATTTTACTTATTTATTCTTTATTCTTATTCTTTCTATACGCATTCCCTTTGCTTTGCTTATATCATCCAAATTTCTTTCGTTATTTTGTTATTTTTTATCGTTTATGGATAAGGCAGGACGGAGGGATAGGCCTTCTAGGGGCACCTCATAGCCCTCCTCCCTGAACTGCATCCTATAGAACGAGCTGTAAAGCCCACCCTTCTCCATAAGCTCCCT
>JAGTQN010000107.1 GCA_018396395.1 Candidatus Bathyarchaeota archaeon
CATTGTACTTGAGCCCACTTGAGTCGATTCGACGAAGGGCTCCTCAACTTCCCGTATCTCTGTTCTTTGGAGGTTCCTTATCTCATTAGCCATCTTCTCTAAGGAGGAGGAGATGAGGGCTAACAAAACCATCAGTTCGGCAAGCCCATCCCTTGGTACGATCTGGGTCGATATCTCCGAAGCCCTTAAGCCCAAACGCTTCATAACAAGGCTTTGGATCTCAAGGGCATGGGGTCCTAAGCCTGCCATAGTGCCGATGGCTCCACTCATCTTTCCTACGCACACTCTAGGAATGCACTGAACAAGGCGTTCCCTATGGCGCTTTACTTCAGCTGCCCATACGGCGAACTTAAACCCAAAGGGCATGGGAAGGGCTGCTATTCCATGGGTCCTTCCAAGACAGATCGTATCTCGATGCTCTATGGCTTTCTTAATCAGGGCTTCTGCAAGCCTTCTAAGATGTCCATCAACGATTTCTAAGGCCTCCTTAAGCTGAAGGGCTAGGACGGTATCCGTGATATCGGCCGAGGTAGCGCCTAGATGAATGTAGGCTCCGTATTCTCCGCAAGCATCGCTTAACGCTTTAACGACGGCCATGACTTCATGATCCGTTATCTTCTCGTAACGATTGACGTCCTCTAGGCGAACATATTTCAAGGAAGCTCTATCCGAAATGTAGTCTGCCACATCTCTGCCTATCTCTCCTACGTCTGCATAGGCCTGGACAAGCGTAGCCTCGACAAGAAGCATCTTTTCTAGCCAACTTTCACGGGTAAAGATGCGCCTCATCTCAGGGCTTCCATAGCGATATTCGATGGGATGAATGGACAATTTGTCGCACCATAATGTCGAAGGGCTTAGATCGATATAAGTCCTTTAGGTTTAGAAGTTTCCTTTCTAGCCCTTCTCGTCTGCCAAGGTTTATGTGCCACCCCGTGGCGAATTCTTTCGAGAAAAACACGGTGAGTCCTTGATAGGGGAAGAACTAAGGAAGGCTGCTATAGACTTTTGTAACGATATTTCCAAGGAGTACAAGGGCAGTTCCATCGTTAGCGCTTCCTTCTATGGCTCTAGGGTTTCTGGGCATCCAAGGAAGGATAGCGACCTAGACCTTTTGATTATATTAGAGCCCTTTCCTCGAGGAGTGCTTTATCATTACAAGGATCTTGGTGATTTTACGATTTCAGCCCTTATGGTTGACAAAGGACTCTTCGAGGGAGATGTAGAGAAGGCCCAACTGGGGGAATTCGTGGCTGGGAGGCTTATTACGCCATTCATTCCCTTTCTTGGGGCTGAATATCTACGCCTTCAGGAAGTTAAGGCAAAGGAAAGGTTCATTCTAGAAAGTCTGGAATCCCTAGTGGCTAGCTATCCCAAGATTTCAAGGGAATTACGCATAAAGCCTGAGTTCTTCATCTTCGACAAAATGGAGAAAAGGAGCCGAATCTACCCACCTGTTGCTTATAGCTACCAAAAGATGCTCGCAGAGGACCTTAGGAAAACCAATATAGCGTTGATCATGGAAGGCTTTTTAGAAGCCCTTAGGAAACTCCAAGGCCAAGGTTTGATAGGCTTTGATGGAGAATTTGTTACTATAAAACCATCCTTATATGATTTTCTTAGAAGGCGGAGACTTGGTGCCCTTCAGGTCATCAAGGATATAAAAAAGGCTGCCGTAGGTTACTTTATCCACGGTTACGCTGGACGTTCCGTTAGCCCTATAACGGTTGCCCAAGAATTTGCCTCTAAGATCAAGCGTGAGATAGCCCAAGAGGAGGAGCTCGGAAAGATCGACGATCCCTTGAACTATCTTTACCTTCCCTCTAAAGCTGGACTCGTAAGGCTATCGGAAAGGGCTTACATAGAAGCCCTCCCGAAGCATATAGATTATTTGAAGGACTTCGAGATCACGGGAATAAGAAAACTCGGAACTGCCGTGAACTTTGTATACCTCCTTACAATGAGGAGGGGAACCGAAGAGCGCCACATTGCCGTTAAACTCTTTAAAGACTGGCATGGATTGAAATGGTTTCCCCTTGCCCTTTGGACCCTCGGTGTTCAGAAATTTGCCCTTAGAGGAAGTTCAAGGCTTGCGAATGAGTACACGGCCCTTATGCATCTGAGGAAATGGGGTCTTCCTGCTCCAGAGGTTTTACATGTCAGCTGGGCGAATCGCATGCTCTTCACAGAGTTCATCGAAGGTACAAATGCCCAAGATCTTCTGAAGAGCTTCTTTAGTGGAGAACGAGAAGGAAAAGGGAAAGGGGAAGGAGAAGGAGAAGGAGAAGAAGGGGAGGATAAGCTTCAAGATATCCTTTGGCGAGTAGGCATGGCCCTAGCTGAGGTCCATGAAACTGGAATGGTCCTTGGAGATCCCAAACCTGAAAACATCGTCGTGGATGTAGGAGGAAACATCTACTTCTTGGATCTAGAGCAAGCGATCCTAGAAGGAGGAGACCCTGCTTGGGACTTGGCAGAGCTTCTTTACTATTCTGGACATTATACATTCAGCCCTGGGAGAGTTTCAATCCTTACGAAAAGGCTAGTAGGGGGCTATGTGACGAAGGGATCCAAGGATATAGTAGCCAAGGCCCTTAAGCCAAAATATGTAAGGGTCTTCGCCGTCATCACGCCTCCCCACATTCTCAGGACAATAATCAAACAATGTAAGGAAATCATCAGTTAGCCTAGGCACCCTTCATCGAAGGAAATGCGCATCCTTATCCGATATACTGGCTATATATTTATCTGAAGGTAGCTATTTAGCAATCCATTGGGGATAGGTTGTGGGAGAAACCATACCGCCTGCATTACAGGAAGAGATTGCAAGAATCCAGCAGATCCAGCAGACCCTTCAAGCAGTATCCCTCCAGAGACAACAGCTGGAACTTGAGCTTATGGGCATCGACAGGGCTGTTTCTGAACTCGATAGACTGACGGATGATGCCATCGTTTACAAGTCCGTGGGATCCCTCCTCATCCGTTCAACAAGGCAGACCCTTCTCCAAGAACTTAGGGAGAGGAAGGAGCTTTTGAACATGAGGGTCGCAACCCTAACGAGGCAGGAGGAGAGGGCAAGGGAAAGGCTTAAGGATTCCCAGCAAAGGCTTCAGGAAAAACTAAGGCTTTCTAATATAGCTCCCTAGATATTCGGGATTTCTTGCGATAAGACGATCTTGCCTTAAGTTCCTTGCAATCCTTAAAGGTTGATAAAGTATAGGTATATATCTTCCATTTGAGAGCCTTAACAATCCAGATTCCTTCGAAAAGAAGGGCTGCGCCATCGCATCGAAGGTCGTGGAAGCTCGATGTCCCATGTGAAGGTGAAGCATCTTTCCTATAGCTATGGAGAAGGTGAAGGCAAGGTCCTAAAGGACATAAGCCTCGAGATTGATAAGGGCGAATTCGTTCTTTTGACAGGACCTAGTGGTTGTGGAAAGACGACCCTCTGCCGATGTTTTAATGGCCTTATCCCTCACTTCTATGGAGGCAAGATGGATGGAGAGGTCTCCGTAGCCGGACTAAGGGTTTCAGAGCATCCGATCCATGAGATGGCGACTGTGGTAGGTTTCGTTTTCCAGAACCCAGAGAATCAGCTCTTTGCCCTCACAGTGGAAAGAGATGTCGCCTTTGGTCTTGAAAACCTTGGTTTGCCCAAGGATGAGATTTCCAAGAGGGTAACTTGGGCACTGAAGATTGTGGGAATGGAAGAATTCCGTTTTGCAGCTCCCTTCGAGCTCTCTGGAGGCCAGCAACAGCGTGTAGCCATAGCCTCCGTTTTGGCAATGCAACCAGAGGTTATCGTTCTGGACGAGCCTACTTCGTTCTTAGATCCAGCTACGGCTTTGAACATTTTCCAAATCCTAAAGAGACTCAACGATGAGCTTCATATGACCATCATCCTCGTAGAGCATAGGCTTGAGTTGGCTTCAGCCTATATAAATAGAATCGTCCTCATGAACGAAGGTTCGATCCTTTTAGATGGTGATCCACGATCCATTCTGAGCCAAGAGGAGTCGAGGCTATTGGGCATAGGGGTGCCGAAGGTCGTAAGGCTCTTTAGGATGCTAAGGGCAGGAGGCATCCCCTTCGAACATTATCCTTTAACGCCCTCTGAAGGGGCTATGGCAATAAGGAGACTTGTAAAAGGCTATGATCAAGGTTGAGAATGTTCACTATGTATACCCAAATGGCTTTGAAGCCCTAAGGGGAGTAAGCCTCGAGATTGATAAGGGCGAATTCGTTACCATCATGGGCGAGAACGGGGCAGGAAAGACGACCCTTGTGAAGCTTTTCAATGGTCTCCTTAAGCCGAGTAAAGGCATTGTGATGGTGGATGGCATAAGGACTTTCGATGTAAGTGTAGCAACCCTAGCAAGGAAAGTCGGCTTCGTATTTCAGAATCCGGACCACCAGCTTTTCTGCGAAACTGTTGAGGAAGAGGTTGCCTTCGCCCTTAGGAACATGGGGTTTAAGAAGGATATCATCGAAAAGAGAGTGAAATGGGCTCTAAACCTTCTGGACATCGCAAAATACAAAGGGGCTTCTCCTTTCACCCTGAGCGGTGGTGAGCGAAAGCGAGTCGCCCTCGCCTCAGTCCTAGCCTTCGACCCAGATTATTTGATCCTCGACGAGCCCACCATCGGGCAGGACTATTCCCAAAAGGAGCGCCTTCGCCACCTCGTCCTCCAACTCAACAAGCAGGGGAAGACCGTCATCATCGTAACCCATGATGTTGAGTTCGTTGCCGAATGTAAGCCCAGGATCATCCTTATGTCTAAAGGGAAGATAGTAGCCCAAGGGCCTGCCAAAGAAGTTCTTCCGAAAGCGGATCTCCTTTCCCAGGCATCCCTCATCATGCCTCAAATAACTCAGCTTTTTCAAATGATTTCGGACTTAGGGCTTCCTAGTAACGTTTTGGACGAGTATGAGGCATGGGAGGCCCTTAAGGGATTAAGGGGGATGAGGCTTGCTTAGAATGCTCGAGGGCTTCAGGTTCAGGAGGAAGGAATCTATCATCCATAGGCTAGACCCTAGGGTAAAGGGATTTTATTCCCTCGTTATGATGATGGCAGCGATACTCTACTCTGAGTTCCACGTTATGGCCTTCTTAGCCCTAATCCAGATTCCTCTTGTATTTTTGGCTAGAGTTCAGAAAGAATGGCTCCGTTCCCTGAAAGGATCTGCCTTCTTCGCATCCTTCATCTTCATCATCAATTTGCTTACAGGCTACTTATACTCTGGTCTCGTTCTTACATCGGAAACGATCTTCTATTCCTTAAGTATGACCCTAAGATTCATCATTCTTATGGAATCCTTTTCCCTCTTCTTTCTTACGACCATTCCTGACGATCTGAGCCTAGCCCTCGAGAAAATGGGA
>JAGTQN010000109.1 GCA_018396395.1 Candidatus Bathyarchaeota archaeon
ATGGACTTTAACACCGTCATTGTCCTGAGTGAGGCCCACTTCTTGGAGCCCCAAGATCTAGCCCCTAAGCGGGTCTTGGATGCCTTTATCCTAGGCTTGAAGATCCTAAGGAGACTCTTCGAAACCCGTCAGGAAATGAAAATGAGATTCGGAGCCTTTGTAGGGAACTACCTTCCTCCCGCCGGATCGTCCATCGTCCATCCGCATCTCCATATGCTGGCAAGCGACAGGCCCTTCGAGCTTGTGAGGAAGCTCATGGATGCGAGCAAACGCTTTTCCGAAAGGAATGGGGAAAACTTTTGGGCGAAGCTCATCGAGGTTGAGAAGTCCAAGGGAGAGCGCTATCTTTGGGAGATCAAGGGTACTGAATGGATTGTCCCCTTCGCTCCATCAAAGACCTTCGAAGTATGGGGCATTAGCAAGGATCGGGCGAGCCTCCTAGCCCTTGGAGAAAGGGAGTTGGAAGGCTTCGCCGAAGGGCTTGGGAGAGTTCTAGGATTTTATGCCTCAGAGGGGCTTTCATGCTTCAACTTCGCCCTGTACTCAGGGCCCTTGGATGAAGATTCGTCGGATTACTTCAGGGTGGGTTTAAGGATCGTTGCCAGGTTCGCCTACCGACAGCCCTTCATCAACGATGTGTGGGGTCTTCAGGCTTTGCTCCAAGAGGGGGAAGCCTATGAGACCCCGGAAGCCATAGCCGAGCGATTAAGATCCTTCGCCATGGCAAAGAAAAGGCAAGGGGGCTAAATCGAATAAATCTAATCTAATCGATCGATCGATTGAATGAAGCTTAGATGCCATATATTGTATTGTCGCTTGCGTTACATTTGTTTCACTTCATGATCTGGAGTATGGGATGGAAAGTGGGTGGAATAGGGAGCTTATGGAATTAAGGATTTTTCACCAATATGTAGGGGCTATGAAAGCCCTTAGCCTCGAAGGGAGCTCCTTTAAGGAGCATTGAAGATCACAGGATATATGGCATAGACCTTAGCCGCCATTATCATACTCTCCACGGTTACATACTCGTCCCTTGAATGGGCCATGCCAGGAAGACCGGCTCCAAATCCTAAGGAAGGAATTCCAGCTATTTTTCTCGTGAAGATTCCATCTGTTCCTCCTGTGATAATCTTGAGGATGGGTGTCCTTCCTGTCACCAGCTCCACGGCCCTTTTCAAGGAATTCACGTAAACCAAATCTGGCTTCTCGTAGTAGCCCCCAAAGCCCGTAACCTCGAATTCTGCATCGATGCCTTCGAGGCCCGAAGCCTTAAGAAGCTCCAAGATCCTTCGCTTGACGGCTTCGATGTCGGCTCCGGGCGTTATCCTTATATCGAAGAGGGCCTCGGCGGCATCAGGAACGACGTTAATCTTAACCCCTCCCCTGATGATGTTCAGGCTTACGCTTGGGTAATGGAAGACTTTCATGACTTCAGCCCTTTGGGATTCCGTGAGCTCATAATGCTTCATAAGGAATTCAATGCTTGTCTTTAGGATGGGCTCAAGCTCCTCAGGAACGTTAAGCCTGAAGCTTCCAATCTTCTTCACATAGCCTATCGCATCTATGAGCTTCTCGATGGCATTATCTCCCAAATAGGGCTGGCTTCCGTGGGCAGTTTTTCCTCGGGCTTTAAGCGTTACCCTAAGGGCGCCCTTGCATCCAAGGTCCATGGAAGGTTCTGAAGGCATACCTCCCGAGGAATCACCGATGATGCAGATGTCCCCCTTGAGTCTTCCTGACTCTGCGAGCCAACGGGCCCCATCGACGGCTCCCACCTCCTCATCGCAAGTGAACCAGAATTCCACGGAGCTTCTTTCCGTTTCCTCAAGGCTTGCCAGGACCTTAGCGGCTACCATGGCTGAGGCGCAGGCGCCTTTCATATCGCTGGATCCCCGGCCATAGACAAGACCTTCCATTATCTTCCCGCTGAAGGGAGGATACTTCCATGGTTCGGAGCCTTCTGGAACGACATCGAGATGCCCCAACCATAGGATTTTTCCGCCCCGGTTCCCAGGAACCTTGACGCAGATGTTTGACTTGTCCTTCCGGCGCTCATGGACTTCCGTTTCTATGCCGAGGCTTCGGAAGTAGGATTCTATGAATTCTACACATTCCCTTGTGTAGCCAGGAGGGACGACGGTAGGAAATTGGACAAGCTTTGAGCAAAGCTCTGCGAGCTCCTTAGATGAGCCTTCTATATCGACTTTTATCCTATCGATGATATCATTGTTTTTCATGACAATGGAATAAAAGCTTCTTAAGCCATATAAGGCTTGAATTAGGAAGGAAGTCGGAGGAACGGATGGAAAGAAAGGATGGGATGGAAGGATGGAACGGAAGATAAGAAGAGAAGGATTGAGTTTCCAAAGGCTCTAATGTTTAAATTTTAAGAAGTCGTAAATTTTAAAATTAAAAACTCCTATTCAGAAAAGCTGAGAAAGAAGAGAAGGCTTTGGAATGAGGCTAAGGGTCGCCATCGATCTTCTCCCAATCCTCGCCCTTTTTTGCGTTTCGGTGGCCTTACTTGGGGCCATCGGCGGTTTTGGAAAAGCCCATGCAGCCCCTTCATGGCTGAAGCCCGGAGCAACCATGGACTATCTGGGCAACAGCACCCGATACTATGTGCAAATGAACCAAGTCAACTATATTCGTAAGTTAGCGAATGTCAGCTGGACGGTTGAGAAGATAGAGAATGGCACGGCATTTATTAGGCAAAGGGTTTCGCCTGAGGATGGAGGGGGATCCTTAGAAAACCTTTTCAAGGTTGATGCTGAAAGCCGCCTTGTCTTGGATATCGATGATGAGCCTCCCCTGAACGAAACCTACGCGTACTTCTGGATAGATGCTAACCTTCGGGAGGGGGACCTCATAAAGGTCGAAGATATGGTCTTTTCAGTTGAGCCTGGAGAACCCTTGAACGTTTCTGGAGCCCTAAGGGAAACATGGGTCCTGAGGGGGGACTTCACCGGTCAATCGGTGAACGGAACGGTTTTCAGATGGTATGATAGGGAGACGGGCATTCAGCTGAGGGCAGAGTTGAACATCACGATGCAGCTCTACGGAGAGACTACTTGGATTATAGTCTTTGTCCAAGCCAAAAGCACGAACATCTTTGGAGAGCCTTCAAATTCCTTTTACATCAATCTTGGAGAAAGGGAGCGCAATGCCCTAGGAAGTCTCTTCGAAGCCTCCATATTAGCCGCCATGGTACTAATCGGCCGCCGAGTTTTGATGGGTAGAGGAAGCTAATCGAAAGAAAAAAAGGCGAATCAAGGGAAGTAGAGGCGAAAGGAAACTGTAGGGATCCTTCTATAAAAGCAGTCATTGTCACTTCTTTTTCACTTCTTTAGATGAAAGTTCCAAAATTTCTTACTTACAAATTTTGGCAACAGCCTAAAACCTAGCGCTCTTATTTCATCTCTTGTAGATAACATAAAATACAGTTTAAGTTTTGTTGGGAAAAGAAAAGAAAGGAAGGATCCCTAACCTCGCCTATAGTATAGCTGGACATCTAGGGTATCCTTGCCAGCTTCCATACGCATCGCAAGGCTGGTAGCCTTTAAAAAGGGCTCAGGTTTCCATGCCTAGACTATCCCGGGGAAAGATAGCCATAAAGATACCAGGCTGCATCGAAGGCTATGGAGAAGGCAGCCACGATGGCAGCCCTTTTCTTGGGTAGCTTCGAAAGGTAATAAAGGAGGAGGCAGGCCAAAGCTGTTGTCCAGAAGGTGATAAACTGCGCGAAGTTCGAAAAGGCACTGAGGGAAGGATCCTTGAGCCATTCTTTATAGATTTCCCGGTTATAGGCTTCCAATGCTTGGAGCCTCATCGGGTAGAGAAGGATGCTCTGGACGCTCGTTGTCATGGCGATTAAAGCCACATCCGTCGGTACATTATACTGGACCTGGGGGAAGGTTGTGGCCGAGAGGATGAGCTGAACAGTCCTTCCCAAAACCTGTGGCGATAGGCTGTAGCCCAATCCCATCAGAAGGCTTGTGGCATTCCTCTCGCCCTTGAGAAGCCAGGCGCCCACATAGCAGAAAAGGAAGTTTCGAAGGAGGAGGTAGCCTACAGAGAAAAGTTCTTGGATGAAGGAAACTTGGAAGGGGAAGGGCTGGGGGACCTGCATCTTTATATCTACATCATAGACGATGATCCTCAGAGTATAGAGTGCATATTGGGCTAGGACTCCGATGCCTATAGCAGCTGAGAGGAGGATGATGAATCCGCCATAATCCGGAACATCATCGGCGACTTCCTTCATGATCCTCCAAGGGAGGCATAGGCTTCCTAGAAAGCGATAGGCTCTAAGGGCTAGCCAACCAAGCGTAAGCCTCAGGGCGCTTTTCTTTCGTCGCCTCCTCCGTCGCCTAGAGGTTCCTTTTCTGGCTCCTCCTCTTCCCTTAGTCCTTCTTTTTGGTTCCTCTGGAGGGAGCTTTGGAGGCGTTTCTTCAGGCCTTGGCTCCTCTGAGGACATCAAAGCTTATAGGCACCTCTACGATTCATATCCTTGGCCATTCGTTTCGGAGCCCTTATCCTCGAGCCCCCTAGCCTTCCCTTCCTCCTCAGCCTCCTCTAGCTCGGCTTTTCCTTCCATATCTTCCTTGGACTTGGCCTCTGCCTGGTATTTGGCCAAGGCTTCCTTCGGAAGGACTCCTATAAAGCCCCTTTTTGCGAGGGTTTGGAGGTAAGCCCTTAAAGGAATCTCGGCTTCCCGCCTCGTGAGCTTATGGGCTTCGCTCAGCTTCGTTATGATGTCGTCAATGGTATTATTGCCATCGCATAGTTCCCAGACGAAGGAGCCTATCTTGTCCAAGATGATGCGTTTCGTCCTTGGGGAACTTGCCACGGGGAAAAGCTTTGAAGCAATCCCCCGCCTTGCAGGCCTTCTAGGGCCTTCGAGGATGATGTATACCTCCCCGCTCCGATAACGCTTCCACTTAAGGGCTGGGTTCCGCAAGGGAACAAGTTGAAGAAACTGTTCCCTTGTGATGGGCGGTACCTCAGCCTCCTTCTTCTTCCTGAAAAAAGGGAAGGGCAAGATTTCTTTCCTCAGCCTAATGACAGCTGAACGAG
>JAGTQN010000108.1 GCA_018396395.1 Candidatus Bathyarchaeota archaeon
CCTTCCCATATATAATAACCTCCGCCTTCGCTTCTACATCGGGCTCCGTTACTGTAATTTCGATTCGGATTCGATAACGGCCTTTAAGAACAGTGAGCTTTGAGACGTCTCCCATATTCTCTCCTTTGGCTGCAAAGAGCACGACTTCGGGATAGATGTTCCTAGGAATATCCGATCCAACTCTTTTAAGAAATTCGATTATCCTTGTCTTTACATCCTCATTGACGCTCAGGTATAACGTTGCATTAGCTTGGCTTAAGACGCTATGGAAGAGGATTACCTCTTCCCCATCTGGCCTTATGAATTTCATTGTGGCAAGGGGCCTGCTCTCAAAATATCTCACATTTAGAAAAGCGCTTATTTCCGATGGAAAATCGTCGTAACTGTAATCAAAATGTGCTGAAAGGAGGATGTACTTTATTCCTATAGATGTTATATTGTATTCATGCATATCAAAGCTTTCTTCTCCGAGAATAATAGAGTGGGGAAGGTTCCTTCCCGTGAAAAAGGAGAGCCAGCTAGGGGCTGCGAGGCGGGGATACTTCTGCCAAAATGGAGGGTTATTCCATTCCTTCACAATATCAAAGGGTACATAGAAAAGGGCTCCTATTGAAAGCCCTAAGACTGAAAGGATGATCAGTAAACCTGCAAAACCGCTTGGAGAGAGCAAAACTTCCCTAATGGTCCTTTGCAGACCTTCTGTTGAAGCCAAGAGATCAACCTCCAGTTCTAATCCTAGGATCCATCACTCCATACAAGATCTCTAGAATCAGAACTGTTGCCACAAGGAGGTATGCATAAACGACCGTCAATCCTATGATGATGGGGGCGTCCAAGGTTGCAATCGCTGCATAGAAAAGGGAGCCCAATCCAGGCCAATTGAAGACAGTTTCGGTAATAATGGCTCCCTGCCAAGAGCTGATGACGGCGAGGGCTACAGAGGTGATGATAGGGGGAAGGGCTGGCCTCAAGATATAGCGCCTCATGATTAAGCTTTCGGGTAAGCCCTTTGCCTTGGCGGCTATAACATAATCATCCTCCGCTATCTGAACAACTAGGTTTCGCGTTACGTAAGCCCAAGAACCAACGAGCGAAAATATCCATGTAAATAGGGGAAGGGCCATGTGGTATAGAATATCCAAGAATTTTTGGAAGGGATCCCTTGGAGCTGGAACACTAACCATACCTCCGAAGGGGAAGATTCGTATGTAAAAGGCGAAGGAAAGTAGAAAGAGAATCCCGAAGAACCAAGGTGGGATGACTTGCGTAACTACAGCAAAGAAAGAGGCAACCTTGTCGAAAACGCCTCCAGGACGTCTAGCCATCTGAAGTCCAATAAATAACCCCAAAATAGAATAAAGAATCGTTCCAGTCGTAAAAAGCAAGACAGTCTGGGGCAACCTCTCGAGAATAATCACGCTGACCTGCTTTGAACCAGAGGCGCTTGTTAAAAAAAGGGCTCTCCCAAGGCTTAGGGTTAGGGCATCACGAAGGTAAAGGAAGGTACGCTCGATAAAAGGACGATCCAATCCCTTTGCTCTGATGGCAGATTCAAGGCGCTCTTCGATCATCGCTGTCTTTTCAGCCTCAGGAAGTTGTCCCCAGCCAGGCATTCTCGCAAGGTTGGAAGTGATATCATATCTGAGTTGACTGATGATAATCTCATCTATGAGGCCGCCAGCATTAGCTATCAGGATGGTAATGTAAGTCGCAATAACAAGGGTAGCTACAAGCATGACTGTCCTTTTGGCGAAGTAACCGATCCGAGACCCCATTTTTGAATCGCGTCTATTGGCAATGAGCTAATTTAAAAAGGTTCGCTTTGGTTCGTCAGTATATAGACGAATGCTATAAAAGAATTCCTAAGATAGCTTTGACTTCAATGGTATGGCTGTAGGTTCCTTTGGATAATCTTAAATCATGGAAGAGGCTCCATGGTCTTAAAGATAAAGGGAAAATGCCTTGAAACTTCATTAATCGCCTAACAACCATAAGAAGATTTTAAGCCACTATGTCTTATCGACCTTTATATTCTTTATGGGATTTCGATATTAGAAAAGCTTCCCCTTCTAATGCCTTAAGAATTACAAAGACTTGGATGCAAAGGACTGTTCAAAAAATAAAAATATATGGGTTTTATATTTTTTCTGCTCTTATTTCTTTAGAGCCATAACTATCGCCACGATGGCGACGATAAGGCTAACCACTGCAACGGCTATGGCTGTCGTTAACATGCTCTGTAAACCTGAGACAGTCGTCTCTAGAGCTGTTACTTTTGCGTTAGCACTTGCAAGAGTAGCCGTCAATTCATTTATCTTTGTATTGAGTTCTGCGGATGTACCCTTTAGCAAACGTTCGAAGTAAGCTAGGGCTGGGATTACTGTGAAGGTAGCGCTGGTAAAGGAGGGGAGGGCCGATTCTTCGCCAACGCCTATCACATCGATGGTGTAAGCCCCCGTCGCAAAGTTGGCAGTTTCATTCCCGCTAAGGATTATGGAGAACTTCCCTTCAGCCTTTCGGGTCCCAACGCCTTTGGTTATCAAGGCTCCCTTCGGATCCCTCACAAGGTATTTTATGGCAACTCTATCGTAGGGCTGTTCTGCGACGGTTGTTGTAACTTCGAAGGTAGCAGGAAGCCCAGGTACGACCTCAACTGGTGCCATGGTGACCTTCACCTCTGGGGACTTGACCGTTAATAAATCATCCCAATGATCGGCTCGGTAAGGATACTCACGGAAGGCTTCAAAGGTCATTTGTAGAGCCGTTGTGTCGGCTTTTCCAAACATGTAAGGACCGTTACTCACCCAGAAATGCTGCTTTGATGCGTACCAGTTTCCTAGGGCATCCCATCTTGCCCTAGCCTCTTCTGGTGTCACGATGCCGGCGAGCTCTGGGGGTACATAATTCTCAGCAGAGAGCTCATCGTAGGCCGCCTTTAACAATTCGAGGGTTGGGCCCTTCGTAAGGTCAAGCATTTCGACTCCCAATATATCCGCCATATCGATGGACCAGGCACTTTCTTTGGAGGCAACTACCTTGTTCATGATCGCCAGAAGTTCCCAAGGCGTATCCGTAAAGCTAGGACCGATGGCTTGATAAGCTATGAAGCTTTCATCCACATGCCAATAGTCTAAGTAAAACTCAACCTTGTCATCGCTTAGAATCTTGAAACCCCTGAGGTTATTAACGAAGAGGGTTCGGGATGGCGAGGCAGCGATAGGATCGTAAAGCTCTGTTCCTGGGGTTACGATTTGATAAATCTCCGCGATGGTATATAGAAGATCTGCCTTCGTCATGGCTTGTCCATGGTGGAACTTGCCTAGGACGAAGTCAACGGTTACCTTACTCGTCGCCTTGACTCCTGTTCCTACGGTTTGCCAGGATTTCGTCTCCACATCGTACTTCAGGGCATCTTCAGGAACGGAGAACTTTCCATCAGGGCCGGCTGTATTAACTTCGAAATTAGCCCTAACGGGGATATACCTTCCCGTATGGGGATGGGGCCATACTCCTACATCAGCCACAAGATATGGAGCGAAGACATCGTAGAGCCATGAGAAACCGCCTATTCCGTTGAATCCCTCGATGAACATAGCCCTGTTTCCGAGCTTTATCTCGCCTCCAGGACCTGTTCCATAACGAATTGTTCGAAAGGACCATAGACTCCATATACCGCCGTAGAGGTCATAGGCTAAGGGGCCTAAGTTAGAACTCATAGGAAAGGCCTGCACTGCGTCATAAAGCCAGATGTGGACACCATCAGCCAAGGCCAGTTCGTTTATACGCCTGACAAGTTCGTTTCGTTCTTCCATACTTCCATATTGGGCACCATTAAGCTTGTCAATGGCTTCTCTGAGCAAGGGAGGACCTGTATATTCCTCGAAAAGAGGAGCGTTATCGGGGGAATAGAAGAACCATGGATCGTCATCGCTATATGCAACTATCGCCGTGTTAGCCCAGCCTGCAGTGTAGATATGCCATTCGCCCCGCTTCGTCGGAGCAAAGGCTCCCCATAGGAGGAAGGCATCTCGACTAGGCTTATAGAGTCTGTTCACAGTGAAACCAAGTCTTTCAAGTTGGTCGGATACATAGTCTCCAACATCCTTCCTTTCATCCTCAGGTCGAATTAAGAAATTGATCGTTATGGGCTTTTCACCATAATACCACTTTCCCTCCTTTAGGATTGCCCCAGCCTCCATAAGTCCCTCATATATCTGGGTCTTTGCCTTCTCAAAATTGTACTCATATTTGGCCTCTAGAAGCTTCATGAAGTCTATGACCCTCGAATAATCAGGGGAAACAGATCTATGCATCGTCCAGCGAGGCTTTCCTAGACCCCTGAGGGTTTCATAAGGCATCAAGGGAGATAGGGCTCCCCTAAGGCTTAAGGTTACAGCACTAAAATTCGAAAGGAAAAGCTTTTTAGGGAATAGCTTTATTCGAAATATTGTCGAAATGATTGGCGGTGCTATGAGATGGGTCAAACCGTACCCTTAGAAGTCAGGTTTCCTGTCTCGGAAGCTATCAAGTTCAGCATTGAAAGTATAAGAAAGCGCTTCACGAGGGCTCTGATTACGGCAGCATCAGTAGTCCTAGGAATAGCCTTTTATTCAGCCCTGAATACTATGAGCGCCATCCTCCTTGAGGCTACCCAGGGTGCCCAGACTGTGGAAGCCTATCAACGCTGGATGGCTGTTATCAGCCTCATCGTTTGTGCAGTGGGCATCCTGAACTCCATGCTCATGTCCGTAACCGAGAGGACGAAGGAAATCGGAACGATGAAGTGCCTTGGCGCCATGAACAGCCACATCCTCATCATATTCCTCTGGGAATCAGCATTACTTGGGCTCCTCGGAGGCATAATAGGCTCGATAGCCGGATGGGCTGCAGGTTTGGGCATTTCCTATTTCCAATATCCTGCCTATGTAATGGCTCCAGGGCTCCTAGTCCGATATGCCCAGACCATCGCCGAATCCTTAGCCATTGCCATGATCCTCAGCGTAGGAGCTACACTTTACCCTGCCTATCACGCGGCCAGTTTAGAGCCGGCCGTCGCCCTTAGATTCGAAATCTAACCTAGCTCCTCGAATTCAGAAAGCTTATGAGGAGGAAAGAAGGATAGAAAGGGAGGAATCCTGGATGAGATACGAATATACGGTTGAAACGGAGGATCTAGCCAAGTACTACCAGATGGGCGAGATAACCGTAAAGGCCCTAGACGGCGTCGATGTTAGGGTTAGAAGGGGCGAGTATATGTCCGTTATGGGGCCTAGTGGTAGCGGAAAGACA